>CAWUIT010000207.1:0-5158 GCA_963922345.1 uncultured Dokdonia sp.
GTAAATCCCGCTTTCGCGAAAGCGTAAAACTCCTCAATTTCTTTCCCTTCTTCAAGACTCAGAAAAGTACCTCCCAGAGCCTCAAGACTTAAAAAAATACTGTGCATAAGGGAATGATTTGTATTGCTGTTGAAAACGTGTGGTTGATAGCCTCCTAAAACAAAAAGATCTCCTTCAGAAAAGGAGTGCAATGTATCTCCTGCAATTAAGGTTCCTTCGCCCTTTTTTATAAAACTTATCTGAAGCTCTTCGTGATGATGTAGCGCATTATAAAATGAACCTTGATCCACTTGAAATAAAATAGCGGCATTAGTGGGTTTTGGTATTTTGAAGGGAAGAATTTGCACTGTAAGATACTTTTTTGCCCGAATATAGTGCGATTATGTAAATTATGGATAATATACAGTTATAAATGGATAAAAAGCTATTGGAGATAAAGATGTCTTCATCATTATTTTTGATAGAAAGTATAAAGTATGAGTATAGAATGGAAAGGTGTAATGCCTGCTGTTACCACAAAATTTACAGAAGATGATCAACTAGATATTGATACTTTCTCGCTTAACATCAGGGCACAATTAGAGGCAGGTGTGCACGGGATTGTCTTAGGTGGTACATTGGGTGAAGCAAGTACACTAGAAGATCATGAGAAGCGCATATTAACACAAGAGACTGTAAAGATAGTCCAAGCAAAAGTCCCCGTGATGATGAATATCGCAGAGCAATCTACTAAGGGAGCCATACTCGCTGCACAAAAAGCAGAAGAGGATGGAGCAAGCGGTCTTATGATGTTGCCTCCTATGCGATATAATGCTGGTAATCGAGAGGTAGTCGAGTACTTTAGTGCTGTAGCACGCAATACGACATTACCCATTATGGTGTACAATAACCCCATTGATTACAAAATTGAGGTTACGCTAGATATGTTTGAGTCCTTACTAAAATACGACAACATACAAGCTGTAAAAGAGAGCACACGAGACATATCAAATGTTACGCGTATAAAAAATAATTTTGGCGATCGATTAAAGATAATGACAGGTGTAGATACGCTCGCTCTAGAGTCGTTACTTATGGGTGCCGATGGTTGGGTTGCTGGCCTAGTCTGTGCGTTCCCAAAAGAGACAGTGGCTATATATGAGCTACAAAAGGCAGGAAAAATAAAAGAGGCCCTTGAAATATACCGATGGTTTTTGCCATTATTAGAATTAGATATTAATTCTAAACTCGTACAAAACATAAAACTAGCTGAGGTACATACAGGTTTAGGAACGGAACACGTGCGACCGCCTAGACTACCCCTATCAGGTGAAGAGCGGTCAAGGGTGTTAGCCATTATCGAAAATGGTATCGCTACAAGACCCACAGTTCCAGACTACAAAAATCTATAATGTTAGAAATCAGACCCTCTTGTGAGCAATGCAATAAAAAACTACCTTTTGATTCTCAAGAGGCGATGATTTGCACATTTGAATGTACCTTTTGTAAAACTTGTGTAGAAACAGTGCTATTAAATAGTTGCCCTAATTGCGGAGGTGGGTTTGAAAAAAGGCCCATTCGTCCAGAATATTTACTTAAGAAGTATCCGCCATCGAGTACAATAGTTTATAAGCCTATAGACATAAAGGAGCATCAAAAAAATATAATTAAATGATTACTGGAAAAAATCAAATTGGATTTTCAAAAAGTGCTAAAGGAGAAAAAACCTATCGCACGATAAACCCTAAGACTAATAGTGAAAATGATACAGTTTTTTTTGAAGCGACTCAAGAAGAGATTGATCTAGCTTGTAAACTTGCTCAAAATGCCGCCACATCTTACAGTTTAGTAAGCGGTTCTAAAAGAGCCACCTTTTTAAGAGCCATTGCAGACGAAGTCGAAGCCCTCGGAACAAACCTCACAGATAGATATCAGCAAGAAAGTGGCTTGCCAGAAGGGCGTGCAAATGGTGAGCTGGGAAGAACTTTAGGACAGCTACGTATGTTTGCAAACCTTGTAGAAAACGATGCCTGGCGTATGCCCACAGTATCAGTTGGAGATCAAAATTTACGAAAGGCTCTCATTCCATTAGGTCCTGTGGCCGTTTTTGGAGCAAGTAATTTTCCGCTTGCCTTTTCTACTGCAGGAGGAGATACAGCAAGTGCGCTCGCTGCAGGTTGCCCTGTAGTTGTAAAATCGCACCCTATGCATTCTGGGGTAGGTGAAATGATTGCAACCGCAATCATAGAAGCTGCAAATAACACAGGAATGCCAGAAGGTGTATTTTCTAATCTTAATAGTGCTGGGATAGAAGTAGGAAAATCTCTTGTAAAGCACCCAGCTATCAAAGCAGTAGGTTTTACGGGAAGTCATAAAGGAGGCAGAGCACTTTATGATCTTGCCGCCCAGCGCGAAGTTCCCATTCCCGTTTTTGCAGAAATGGGAAGTGTAAATCCTGTAATTATAACTCAAAAAGCCTTAGAAAAAAGAGGTAGCGAGATTGCTCAAAACTATGCAGCTTCCATAACTCAAGGAGCAGGGCAGTTTTGTACAAACCCAGGGTTGATCCTCACCATAAAAAGTAAACCTACAGATCAATTTATTGAAGAACTATCGCAAGAGATTAAAGCTATTGACCAGCAGTGCATGTTACATCCAGATATTGCAAAAACATTCAAAAGTAGCGTTGAAAAAATGAAATCTCAAAAGGAGGTGAGTAGTTTGACTCCTTCAGAAAAAACAAAAGATAATTTTGCAAGCAATCACATTGCGACTGTCAGCGGTCAAGAATTTATTGAAAATAAAAAATTACATCAGGAGGTATTTGGCCCATTTTCTTTGGTTGTTCAAGCAGCATCAGAGCAGGAGCTTCTTGATATCATAAAAAATCTTGAAGGTCAACTCACAGCAACAATTATCGCACAAGATGAGGATATCCCTAATCTCGAGGAGGTTACAATCGCTTTACAAGATAAAGTGGGGCGTATTATTTACAATGGAGTTCCTACTGGCGTTGCGGTAGAAGACGCTATGACCCACGGTGGACCGTACCCTGCAAGTACAGATAGTAGATTTACCGCAGTAGGCACGCATAGTATTTTACGCTGGGTTCGGCCTTTCAGTTATCAAGGGTTTCCGGACGATTTACTGCCTGATTATTTAAAATAAAAATGTATGAAAAGTATCGTGTTTTTTTTATTGTTTGTGAGCGCCCTCCAACTTACGGGACAAAATGCCTCAGAGCAACTGGAGGCAATCATAGAGACTGTTCAGAGTTATAAATACGCTCCAGATAATGAAGAGAATACTACATATCCTATGGGTATTTTTTCAAAAAAGCGCTTTGAGACAGAGGCCGCTTTCGCGAAAGCGCAACTGGAAAAGCTTAATTCCATACCAACAAAAACCTTATCTGAAACCGAAACCATCTCGCTGGAACTCTTGAAATTTGAACTTCAAGAAACAATAGATTACAATACATATGAAGGTTATTTAAATCCATTATTATCCGACTCGGGGTTTCATAGCAGTTGGAATTACATGGTGCGCCCTATTAATAGTTATGCTCAAGCTAGGTCATACCTCAATAGACTTAATGATTTACCCCGCGTCGTAGATGAGTATCTGCCACTATTACGAGAAGGACTTGAAAAGGGTGTCTCACAACCTAGAGTAATATTTAAGGGGTATGAAAGTACGTATGACTCGCAAATAGTAGCAAACTATAGGGAGAGTTTCTATTATGAGCCCTTCTTAGAGTTACCTTCTACTTTATCACAATCTCAAAAGGACTCTTTGCAAGTGGCTGCTCAAATAGCTATAGAAAGAAGTGTGATTCCATCTTTTAAAAGAGTCAAATTATTTTTTGAAACAGAGTATCTTCCCAAAACAAGAACAACCATAGGTATTTCTAAAACTCCAAATGGTGATGAGTTTTATCAAAATCGAATAAACTACTATACCACATTAAACCTCACTGCAGATGAAATCCACGAGAAAGGGCTCTCGGAAGTGGCACGCATTAAAGCAGAAATGGAGAAAATTATTGAAGAGGTCAATTTTGATGGCTCTTTTGCAGATTTCTTACAGTTTTTACGCACCGATGCGCAGTTCTATGCAAAAACCCCAGAGCAATTACTCATGATCGCTCGAGATATGGCAAAGCGAGCAGATGCGCAATTACCACGTTTTTTTAAAACTTTACCTCGCAAACCTTATGGGGTAGCCCCAGTTCCAGATGCCATTGCACCCAAGTACACAGGAGGGCGTTATGTGGGTAGTGCAAAAGGGAGTACGAGCCCAGGATATTATTGGGTTAATACATATGATCTCCCTAGTCGTACACTTTACACACTGCCAGCGCTTACGGTGCACGAGGCTGTACCTGGACATCACTTGCAGGGAGCGCTTAATCAAGAATTGGGAGATAGTATACCGCAATTTAGACGGAATATGTATGTCAATGCCTATGGCGAGGGTTGGGGTCTCTATTGTGAGTTTCTCGCCGGAGAGATGGGAATGTATACGACGCCTTATGAACGATTTGGCCAGCTCACCTATGAAATGTGGCGAGCCTGTAGACTAGTAGTAGATACAGGTATTCACGCAATGGGTTGGACCCGCCAAGAGGTGGTAGATTATATGTCTCAAAACACCGCACTTTCGCTGCATGAAATCAATACAGAAACAGATCGATACATCTCTTGGCCTGGGCAAGCACTGGCTTACAAGATGGGTGAATTAAAAATACGCGAACTCCGCACTCTGGCCGAAAAAGAGTTGGGTTCTAAGTTTGATATTAGAGATTTTCACGAGATTATTTTAGAGCAAGGTACGGTGACGCTAGCTATTTTGGATAGGCGTGTTAAAAATTGGATCCGTGATCAAAAAGTAAATTAATAATGCGAGTACGTAGTAATGATGAGACTTCCGCTTTCGCGAAAATGTAAAAAGCAACCTTTCATTCAATCATAAGATGAAACACACTTTCACCTGCATAGACGCTCATACTTGTGGTAACCCCGTAAGACTGGTGGTGCAAGGAGGCCCCGATCTTATAGGTGATACTATGAGTGAAAAGAGGCTGCATTTTCTACGGGAGTATGATTGGATACGTAAAGGACTTATGTTTGAACCTCGTGGTCACGATATGATGAGTGGTAGTATTTTATACCCACCA
>CAWUIT010000208.1:0-5155 GCA_963922345.1 uncultured Dokdonia sp.
TTTTCTAAAGTTCTTAATTTTGATAGGTTGGTATAATTCTCCAAAGAAGTTTTCAAAGTTTTTGTTTTTAAATCGAGTATCCATACCATCAAGCCAGAAGGCATATGCCTGGTTTGTAAAGCTAATCGTTTGTGCAGATGCTGATAACTCTGGCCTATTTAAATTTTGATAAGCCGGTGTATTCTTAATAAGTTGCACTGCATTTTTGTAAACTTCAGTGCTTTCTTGAGCATTTAGAATTACTGTCGTAAAAAGCAGTAGAGTTAAAACGAAGATTTTTTTCATTAGAGTACTTTTCCTTTAATTTTTTTCCAGATTGAAAGTAGCACTGCTCCAGACGTAAAACATAAGCTTAAACCTATGAGGCCATTTGTGAGTTGACCATAGATAAAGTATCCAGTCGTAAAGAGTATACCGTAAATAAGAATACAGCCTACCAACATGGCTACAATTCCCATAGGGACGCTCCACTTTTCTGTTGTTTTAACGAGAGGCGCATTTTCTTGATGTGCAGCAAGTATGATTTTTTTCCAGCCGGGTCCTCCAGGTTGCGTTTTCCTATAGAAGCGATATAAAGTTTCTTTAGTCTCAGGTGGTGTTATGTAGGTAACCATAAGCCATATGATGGTAGATGTAAGTACGACAAAAGGAAATTTTGCATAGGCAGGCAGTATTCCAGAAATCCCAAAAAGAATTTCACCTACGGTTGTAAACTCTACGAGAATAGAAATTATTCCCGAGGCAAGCATAGCGCTAATTTCTGTCCAAGCATTGATGCGCCACCAGAACCATCTGAGTATAAAAATAAGACCCGTACCTGCTCCAAACATTAAAATAATATTGAATAATTGCAAGGCATTTGTTAGTGCTAGTGCTATCAAAGCGCTAATTACCATTAAAATGATAGTAGTGATTCTACCTACAGCAACGAGCTCTTTTTCTGAAGCGTTAGGTTTAATTTGTTGTGCATACACATCATTTACAACATAACTGGCACCCCAATTAAGATGCGTACTAATGGTGCTCATATACGCAGCAGAAAGTGAGGCAAGCACTAAGCCTAAAAGTCCGCTGGGGAGCATAGTAAGCATAGCAGAATAGGCAAGATCTTGGCCTAGTTTATCTTGAGATATATTCGGGAAAGCCTCTTGTATGCTAGCCAGGTCTGGAAAAACAATTAATGAGGCAAGTGCTACAAGAATCCAAGGCCACGGTCGCAGTGCGTAGTGCATAATATTGTAAAAGAAGGTGGCGCCTATGGCGTGGTTTTCATCTTTTGCGGCGAGCATACGCTGCGCTACGTAACCACCACCGCCAGGTTCAGACCCAGGATACCAAGAGCTCCACCACTGTACTGCGAGGGGTATGATGAGTAAGGTAATTACCATCTCTGTGTTATTAAAATCTGGTAGAAGTTGAATCTTATCTTTTACATTTTCGTGAGAAATGAGCTTTTTAAGGCCACCAATTTCTGGCATTCCGACGATATAATATGCAGCCCCAAAAGCACCTGCCATCGCTACAAAAAACAAGATAAAATCAGTATAAACTACGCCTTTAAACCCACCTATGGCACTAAATAAAACCGTAATCACACCCGCTACCACAACAGTTGTTACAGGATCAAGACCTAGCATAACTTCGCCTATTTTTATAGCAGCAAGTGTGACTCCTGCCATAGCTAAGACATTGAATAAAATCCCTAAATAAATTGCTCGAAATCCTCTCAGAAAACGAGCTGGTTTTCCGCCATATCTAAGTTCGTAAAATTCAATATCTGTTTTTACCTCAGACTTTCGCCAGAGTTTTGCATATACAAACACAGTAAGCAGTCCAGTGAGTAGAAAGGCCCACCACACCCAATTTCCTGAAACACCATTTGTACGAACAATGTCTGTTACGAGATTAGGTGTGTCTGTAGAAAATGTAGTTGCTACCATGGATAAGCCTAAGAGCCACCAGGGCATACTACGACCAGATAGAAAGTACTGAGTCGTGTTTTTTCCAGCACTTTTGCCCACGTAAAATCCTACTCCTAAGATAATTGTAAAAAGCGCCACGATGATGGCAATGTCTAGTCCAGATAAATCAATCATATAAACCTAGTATTTAGTTCCAGTTCAGGTTGGGAATATGTCGCGAAAGATAGGCATTCATCACCTTAATATCATTTTTTCCGGTAAGATCTGGAACGTGTTCTGCCATAGGAATAGCTTTGACAGCCTCTGGGTTATTTGCAATCATAGCAAGTAGAGCTGTTGGTAATTCTTTTTCATTACGTTGGGGGTGAATTGAACAATTCTTGAGATATGGGTAAAAGATTTTTCCATCAAATTTGAAAATATTCATACTCACTCTAAAACGCCCATCCTCGTCCTTAAATCTTTCCATTTCTTGAGGCTCAGGCTTTTCTATAATATCTGTTAAAAATCCATCTTTATCAATTTGAGCTAGCGCAAATCTCGATATGCGATCTATTGGATAATTAAGAGCATCTCTATCATAAGCTATGAACACATTTGCAAATGTTGATTTTCTCAATTTTTTTATCACTTTAGTACTATACAAGTTGTCGCTATTACACACCAAAAACGTTTTCCCTTTAATGTGTGGGTGTTGTTCTAATGTTTGCAACACTGCATCTGCAGTTCCTAAAGGTTTTAAGCGACCCTCAGGAATGTATTGTATAGCATATGAAATAGCCACACCGTGAAAATCATTGTTAGAGTCTTCCAAACCATAATATTCCTTAAAAAGCTTGCCTTGTGGACTTATGACGATAATAATTTTTTTGATACTCGCCTGCCTAGCACTATAAATTACATAGTCCATCATAGGTCTATTATTTATGAGAATAAGTGCCTTACTTCGCGTGTTAGCCTGCTTACTTTCCTCCTCAGACAAGGAATGGTCTTGCGACTTTTTCATTCTTGAAGAAGCACCTCCAGCTAGAATAATTAATGTATCTGTCATATTATATGAGCACCTTTTGTAATTCTAACAGTGTAAGCATCTTTTGATCCGGCTTTTTTTAAAGAATCTATAATTTGCTCTTCTTTACCTTCTGGGGCGAGAGCACAAACACTTCCTCCACCTCCAGAACCTACAATTTTAGCACCATAGGCGCCAGCTTCGAGCGCGGCATCAATCATAGTGTCTATTTTTGGGGTAGTAATACATAAAGACTCTTTTAAAACAGTGTGATGCGCTGTCATTAAGGTTCCAATTTTTTCTTGTGTGATCGCATCCATCGAGTTGCCCGAACGTTGAAAGTGAAATAATGCTTTCTGAGTGATCAAGTGATTTTGAATAGCGGCATAAAAATAGGGTAGTTGATCTGTTGCTAGTAGATCCTTGTATTTACCTACATCATACGATGTCGCTTTGTAAATATCAAACTCTGGATGGGATTCCATCACTGTTTTGATGGCACTTAACTGATGGTGTTTAAGATTTCCTAGCAAACCTTGTGTGTCTTTTGGTATGCCAGATTCTGCTACGATTAGACTTGTAAGGTTGCTTTTCAATTGTATAATTCTTGCAGTTTGATCGGTTTCTAGATATATGATATTGCCTATGGCACTCGTGTATTGATCCATTTTTCCACCAGAACCATTTTTTTCAAGGACTTCTGCTTCATAAGCGAGTTGACCTATAAATTGTGGAGTTATTTCCCGATCGCACCCAAAAGTATGTAACAACCATTGCACCCAAGCTACCACTATAGCAGAGGAGCTTGAAAGCCCTGCATTAATGGGTACTGTGCTGGATAGCGTTATATCATAACCTTTGTTTGGGATGCATCCATATCTAGCAACAACGGTAAGCGCGTCTATAAGATAGTTTGTATGTCTTTGCGGGACGCTTTCGCGAAAGCGTATATCAAAAACTTGATCTATATCCGGCATTGCAATTTGAAAGTATCCCTTTGTGTTAGGTACTCCAGATATTGTTGCATATCGATCTATGGAACAAGCGATAATAGGTAATCCTAAATAATCCTGATGATCGCCAAAGAGACACACACGCCCAGGAGCTTTTGAAATTATACGCATTAAAATGTGTCTTTTATCCAGTCATAAGGTTTTCTAGTGACCCAAAGGCCCCGTGTAAAATCTGGAAAGTCTTGTGGCTCTCCATTATTTGCAATTGACGTTTCAGAAAGCGGGGTTATAGCGCTCCAAGCTGCAGCGTCATATGCATCTAGAGGCGGAGCAATATTTTGCTTCGCACTTTCTACAAAAGCATTGAGCACAAAGAAGTCCATCCCACCGTGACCCGAGCCTGCAGCATAGTCTCCGTATTTTTTCCAGAGTGGGTGGTCGTATTCTTCAAGCCAGGGTTGTGCCTTATCCCAGCGGTGTGGCTCGCTTTTACCTTCAATATACATTCTGTTACCGTCTACTTCCCATAGACCTTGAGTGCCTTGAACTCTAAAAC
The DNA here is from genome assembly GCA_963922345.1 of uncultured Dokdonia sp. Lineage (GTDB taxonomy): Bacteria > Bacteroidota > Bacteroidia > Flavobacteriales > Flavobacteriaceae > Dokdonia. Next base: position 4,441 of record CAWUIT010000208.1, read on the forward strand.
CAAGACTATACGGTCTGGGAGAGTTACAATCGTGGGTAACAATTATAGTTTCTCCATTTGCAGTGTCAATCGTTGAGGTTATTATATCGCCTTGTTTCCAGTTGAGTTTTGCATTAGGATGATCTTTCCCGCCATTTTTTACGATGTAATTATGAATACCGCGGGCTTTTGTAGCGTGTGACGTCATGGACATAAAACGATTACCACGATTGATATCACACATAGTAGCTACAGGACCTACCCCGTGTGTGGGATATACATCTCCATTACGTAAAAGTGAATGCTGCGTGCGCCATTTTGACTCTGAAATACCTTTGTCACCAAATTCTACACCCTTTCCATATGGAGTTTTACCGTCATTAAGTTTTACAAATCTCAAATCATGTTGATACCCACAACGAAAATGGAGTAACTCTCCAAAAACTTGTTGCTTTACCATATTGAGCACGGCCATAACATCTCTTCGATAGTTTACATTTTCTAGAATCATAAGGTGAGAGCCCGTCTCTTCGTGTGTATTAACAAGGTCCCAGCACTCCTCTAACGTATTTGCAGCAGATACTTCTACGCCAGTATATTTACCTGCTTTCATAGCATCTACGGCCATACGGGTGTGCCAGAGCCAAGGAGTTGATATGATAATAGCATCGACTTCTGGCAACTCCAATAAGTTGCGATAGTCATAATCATTTTTACCAAAAATTGCAGGAGCTTT
>CAWUIT010000209.1:0-5146 GCA_963922345.1 uncultured Dokdonia sp.
ATTCAATCCATTTTCATTCTTTTCATCGAGTTTTAGATCTATAGATCGTTGCGACTGGTAAGTGGCTACACCGCTTAATTGTTGTGAGTACGCTTTCGCGAAAGCGAACAAACAGATAAGCGCTCCAAGAATTTTTGTTTTCATAGTATATAAATTTTATAAGTTTTAGTCTTTTGCAATGTTAGCTTGTTCTAGTTTTTTAAGTGCAGCCGCTAGCTCTTTTAATTGAGAACTATTTTGAAGCGTACTTACGAACTCACGTAAAGTTTCCTTTAAATTTTCGAGCTCTGGTATCTGTAACTCTTTAAAATTATCTAATGTGATCGTATCCTTAATACGAATGTGATAGGAAATTTTAGTGTTATTTGTACTATCCTTAAATCTTCTTAGTACGCGATCAAAGTTATCTTCATCTTGCTGAATTTTATACAAAACAGATAGCTTATTCTTTTGATGCGCCAAACTATCTTTAGACAGAAGGATATCTTCTTCTCCTATCTGTTCTAAACTTTTTAATAGCAATTTTAGTGATGTATCCTCCTGCTCTTTTTCTGCAATCGATTGCGAGTTTTTACCATTGTTCTCTGTATTTTGAGCCATCGTCACTGTAGCGACCAAAATAAAACAAAATGTGATAAGCGTTTTCATAGATGTTAGTTTTAAATGATTAATTATTTTGAACAGTTCAAATATGGGAAGTAAAAGGAGGAAGCTTAGTTAACGAGCGTTAACGAGTGTTAACCGATTTGTTTAACAGGTCTTTAGGTCGCATCTTTGGATTATGAAATCAAAACAATACGCTTACGTTATATACTTTATAGCCAGTGTAATCTTCATAACGCTAGCCGTCCAAGTTTACTGGAATTATAAAAATTATGCTTCTGGAAAACTCCAACTCAAAAGAGATGTACAAATATCTCTTGACCAAGCGGTAGATATTTATTACGAGGATCTTGCTGCTAAGAACACCTTAGGTCTCTTTAGCTCAAATACTATTACAGATACTAGTAGCATACAAAAAGGACTTTCTAACTGGTTTAAAAAATTAGACACTAGTAACAGTGTAACTGGTATCACTATAAATGACACTTCTATTTCTGATGACTTTTTTACTATTCAAGGAGCCAGTCCCATACAAATTGATAGCATTCTAACTAGTTCAAAAGGACAAGTTGATGAGCGTTTTTCTAAAACTCTAAAAAAAGTCTCACCTAATTCTTCCAGAAGAACATCTTGGAAAATTACTGGTGATAATCCTCAACTAGTCGATTCACTTTACAACCGGATCGAGCAAAATGTTTTGAGAAACAATCAGCAAAAGATAGAGGGTAGAAAGAATGCATTAGATTCTATTATAAGAGACACAACACGTTTAAGTGCTCTTACAGATCTCACAACAAAGATTATTGTATCCTTTAAAGAGGATGACATTGATATTAAGAGACTTGATACCATTGTTGTAAATCAACTCAAATCAATAGGTATTGATAGAAAAGCACATAGCCTTATGTACGCTCCCAAAGGTGATACTTTAAAAAAAGTAATCCCAGGTCTACCTAAAATTATGCACCCTACGTACGATCTAACGGTAAAAGCTACTTCAAAATTACTTCCATCAGAGAGTATCTTATCCGTAGGTTTTAATGATGTTACCTCAATTGTTTTAAAACGCAACCTCCTCGGGATCTTACTATCTTTTATACTTATGATAGCTGTTATATCATCCCTACTTTTTTTACTTAAAATTATAAAAGAACAAAAACAGCTTGCCGAAATCAAAAATGACTTTATAAGTAATATAACTCACGAATTTAAAACCCCCATCGCTACTATAGGAGCAGCTATAGAAGGCATACAACATTTTAATAAGGAAAATGACGCCATAAAAACGGAAAAATACTTGAAGATGTCTAGTGAGCAACTAGCAAAACTCAATATTATGGTGGAGCGTATTCTTGATACAGCAACGCTTGACAAGGAGCACTTAACTTTACAAAAAGCTCCCCAAGATATTGTAATACTTCTCAAAAACCTAGTTTCAAAACATCTGGAAATTGCCCCAGAAAGTGTTATTACAATACATGCTCAGAGTGAATCACTTATAGCAGATGTAGATGTTTTTCATCTTGAAAATGCACTAGATAACCTCATCGATAACGCTATTAAATATGGGACAAATCCTATTGAAATCTCCATAAAAACTTCTATTAATAATCAAGTGATTATACAAATTAAAGATGGTGGCCAGGGATTAACAAAAGATCAAGCTGCACAGTTATTTGATAAATTTTACCGTGTCCCAAAAGGGAATACGCACGATGTAAAAGGATTTGGGATAGGCCTATTCTATACCAAAACAGTGATAGAAAAACACAAAGGAACCGTCGCAGTAACTACCTCACCATCTACTACATTTACAATTACCTTACCCTATGTCTAAAACAACTATTTTACTAGCCGAAGATGAGCCTGCCTTAGGCCAGATTGTACAAGAAAGTTTAACCTCTCGAGGCTTTGATGTTGTATTATGTGCAGATGGAGAGGCCGCTTTTAAAGCATTTTTAAAAGAGACTCCAGACATCTTGGTACTTGATGTTATGATGCCCAAAAAAGATGGATTTACCCTTGCCAAAGAAATTAGAGCGCAAAATGACGATATTCCAATAATCTTTTTAACCGCAAAGTCTCAAACAGCAGATGTCGTAGAGGGTTTTAGTATAGGTGGTAACGATTACTTGAAAAAACCATTTAGCATGGAAGAACTTATTGTGCGCATTAAGAATCTCATAGGTCGCTCGCAATTACAAAAAAATACAGAAGCCCTCAAGATTGGAAACTATACATTTGACTTTACCAGACAAGAATTACGCTTACGCGAAAAAGTACAAAAACTTACCCACCGTGAAGCGCACCTACTCTTTAATCTTGTTAAAACAAAAAATCAAGTCCTCGACCGAAGCCTTATCTTAAAAAAACTATGGGGTGATGATGATTTTTTTAGCGCTCGTTCTATGGATGTATTTATTACAAAACTTAGAAAAAAATTAAAAGACGATCCTTCTATAGAAATTGTGAATGTGCGTGGCTATGGGTATAAATTGATATGCTAACCCAGCGTTACCGATTCTCTGGTTTTGCTTGAAACATTTGAACGAGAAAGAAAGTACCTATTTTCCGTGCTCTAAATTTTGCCATTGTTGCGACCTCTCCCTCATAAAGACTATCTACAGTTTGCACCCAATGGTTGAGCCATATCCCAAAGTGATGCTCATTTATTACATAGTTCTCATCTCTATCTACGCGCTTGTGAACTTGCAATGGCCTTCCCTTAAATATCTTTTTAAAAAATAAATTGCCTTCCCAAAAATCTGTAAGGTGATTTAAGTGATGCGGCCAGTCCTCTACATGCTTATTAAATATAGGCCCTAAATAGATATCTCTACGTATCCTGTCATAAAAAGCACTTACTAACCTATGTACATCTTGTCTATTTTGAATATCACTTTTCACATAGCAAAGGTAATGACTAGAACGGCTAGATTTTTGTACTTTACCAGCGTATGAAAATTTTTCTTCTCACCCTTTGTTGTTTTATTCAAACAACTGTAATGAGCCAGAGCTATACTCTGGAAGAGGTCACCTCTATACCGCTTGATGCAGATACATTTTACGGTGTAGATGACTTTGGAGCTATTTATACTTCAAAAGATAATATTTTTCACAAATCGACACCTACGGCTCACTATCAATTTACCGCGCTACAGCTAGGTACTATTTCTTCGGTAGATATTATAAATCCTCTCAAGATTACCTTGTTTTATGAGAGTTCTAATACCGCAGTTATTCTGGACAATACCCTTACAGAAATTACTCGTATTAACTTTTCGACTATAGAAAGTTTTAGAAATGTTAACCACGTAACAACAGCCAGTGATAGACGGCTTTGGATCTTTAATACCGATCTCCAGCAATTAGAGATTTTTGATTGGAATACAGGTAGTGTTATAAAGCAATTTCCGCCGCTGGCCTTTATAGCATCGGGGTTACAAAGCAATTTTAACTTTGCATGGGTGGCAAGTTCTGATGCTATTTTATATTATAATAACTATGGTAGTTTCCTTACTAATATTACTCTTCCTAACGTATCATTATTTGCACAGAGTAATGGAGATTTAATAGCTTTCGCGAAAGCAAAATTATATTATAAACCTAAAGAAAACACATCTTTTAATCCAGTTACAATACCAGATTTATCTATAAAACAACTTTCAATGAATGGCGAAATCGTGTATCTTTACGATGGTCAAAAGTTACACACTTTCCGACTCAAACTAGCTAAATAACCTCAATCATGCACATTGCCATTGCCGGAAATATCGGAGCGGGTAAAACCACTTTGACAAAACTTCTTTCTAAACATTTTAAATGGACTCCACAATACGAAGATGTTGTAGATAATCCTTATCTAGATGATTTCTACAATGAGATGGAACGGTGGTCTTTTAACTTACAGATCTATTTTTTAAATAGCCGTTTCCGCCAGCTTCTAGAAATACGAGATAGTAAAAAAACGATTATTCAAGATCGTACTATTTATGAAGATGCCTACATATTTGCACCTAACTTGCACGCGATGGGCTTACTTACTAATCGCGATTATAATAATTATAAATCGCTATTTGATCTTATGGAAAGCGTGGTAGACGCTCCAGACTTGATGATCTATTTACGCAGTTCTATACCAAATTTGGTAAATCAAATTCATAAGCGAGGTAGAGATTATGAAAATTCAATTTCTATAGATTACTTAAGCCGTCTTAATGAGCGCTATGAGGCTTGGATACACGGCTACGATAAAGGAAAGCTTCTTATTATTGATGTAGATAATATTAATTTTGTAGACAATCCTGAAGATTTAGGGGATATCATTAATAGAATAGATGCCGAGTTAAATGGACTTTTCTAGACATTAAAATGATTTCTCTTTTTAAAGATCCACAACGCTGGCTTTCGCACGACTACTAACCAAGCTAAGTCCTTGAAAAATTACAGTTAAACGATAATTTAAAGCATTTAATCGTAATTTTTTGCATAATTTGTTAATTAATTCTTGCCACACTCGGTGAGAGATTGTAAATTTGTCGCC
>CAWUIT010000210.1:0-5143 GCA_963922345.1 uncultured Dokdonia sp.
TGGGAGTAAACATTACAATCTAATAGTATTTTCAATAAGCATTGATTTTGAGAGTATTAAAGAAATATCACTCTTCAAAAAGTTCGAACTCTGTCCCGTTGAGTTCACAATTTTATCTCAAACGCTTTAAACAAAATTGTTTAAAGCGTTTTTTTATGCTTTTGAAATTCTATTCTTAAACTATTAGAAGAGTAAATATCTTCTAGTTTTTAAGTTGGTCTTTTACTTTATCTTCTCTTACTTATCTAACTATATACGATTACGTCGATTATTTAATTATACAATCAAGAATATTTTTACCTTGTATACATAATGGATGCAAAATATGTATATCAACCTTGGAATTTAACGAAGAAAGATGCTGTAAATTTTATAGTATTTTACGTTATTGCCACCTTAATATATTATATCGCTAGCTGGATTTCTTGGGGAGGATTTCAGAAAGGGCATCCTGATTTTTTTGATATTGAAGAGTTTTTTGCTTCGGGTGGGGCTCAATTCATTTTAAGTTTTTTGATCACCGTCCCAATATGGTACGTTACTTCAATTGTAATGAGGGATACATCCATCAAGATAAAATTACTTTCACACCTTCTTTTTTTACCGATTTACGTTACGCTTTCTTATTTCTTATTAAAGCAAGTTACTATACTATTTGGGTGGGCTATGTACTATGTTGGATATAGGACAATCTGGACACTCTATATATCTATGCTGTTTTACGTAGTTCAATTCTCATTAATACACGCATATTCTTACTTTAAAAAGTTTAAGAGGGAACAAAAAGATAAAGCACTGCTACGCGAAGCTGCTTTACAAAGTGAGATCACAGCTTTAAAATCTCAGCTTAATCCGCATTTTTTACATAATTTATTTAATTCTATAAATGCGACTATACCTAAGGAAAATGAGAGAACAAGAGAACTTATTATACAATTATCAGACCTATTTCGATATCAAAATTATGCATCTCAAAATGAATTTGTAACCGTCAAAGAAGAAATTGATTTTATCAAAAACTATCTGGAATTAATGCAAATACGTTTAAAAGAACGATTATCATTTTCTTTTGAGGTTGATCAAAAGTTATACAATCATCAGATTGCTCCAATGCTCTTACAACCACTAGTTGAAAATGCAGTAAATCACGGCATTGCATCTAAAATTGAACCCTCTACACTCCTGATTAAAATTAAAAAGCACAATGACTTACTTCACTATACTATTGAAGATACAGGTGCTGGTATTGAAAATAAGAAAACGGTATATTCTAAAGGTCTAGGACTTTACAACACCAAATTACGACTAGAAAAAATATACAACGCTTCACTTGAGATCGAAGATAACTTCCCCACGGGTACAAAAATCTCTTTTGCCATTTGAAAACTATAATCATTATAGATGACGAAGAAGATGCAAGAGCACTACTAAGACAGTATATCTCTGCTCACAAAGAATTGTCCATTATCGCAGAGGCAACTAATGGCTATGAAGCCGTACAAATTATTAATAAATTAAAACCTGATACGATCTTTCTCGATATCCAAATGCCCGGTCTAAATGGCTTTGAGGTCCTGACTCAACTTGATGAAATTCCAGAAGTAATATTTTCTACAGCTTATGATCAATATGCTATTAAAGCTTTTGAGGTTCACGCAATTGACTACTTACTCAAACCCTATGGGCTAAAACGTTTTGAAAGCGCGCTTAGTAGAATTATTACAAATCAGGAAAAACTAATACCCCTTACAGAAAAACTCCTTACAAAAGAAACTACATTTCCATCAAAAGTTATTCTTCATAAAGGGTCGAGAAAGCTTATGGTGAATGTTTCTGATGTATTTTATGCAGAAGCCTATGGTGATTATACTAAAGTCTATACTTTAAAAAATGATTTTCTTTCTACAAAAGGTATTACTGAGCTAGCAAATCTCTTAAATCCGAAACTTTTTATACGCATACATAGATCACATTTTGTGAATATTGATTTCATAAACGAGCTTAAAAAAATTGACAGATATTATTATGTTTTTTTAACTAATGGTATACACTTTAGAGTGAGTGATACATACCTTCCAGAATTAAAAAAATTAGTGTTTTAACCAACTCATCGGTGTATTTTCAGCCCTATCGAGTATTTCTTAGTGTAGCACTCAATAGGACATATATTTACCTATAATTAAACGAGATATGAAAAAATCAACCCTGTTACTTTTCCTTCACCTGTCCTGTATCTTTATTACTACTGGGGTGATCGGTCAAATTCAACAGCCATTACAAGTGGCGAGTGAGAGCGAAGTAGATATAGACACCTATACAGGTATACTATCTGATTGCTATTCAAATGGAATGCCATCGCTGTGGAAAAATGTAGAAAATGGCAAGAGCACTGGACTGTGGTTGGAATGGTATCCTAATGGCAATCTACGGTATAGAGCTTACTGGAAAAACAATAAAGGGCACGGAAAGTGGGAATATTTCTATCCCAGCGGCCAGCTACGATCTGAAAGTTTTTATATAGATGATATTGCTCAAGGTCTTTACAAAAGCTACCACGAAAATGGACAACTTAGTTTGAATACCAGCTATTTAAACGGAAAGAAGGATGGTATTGAGATCACGTACGATGTTGATGGACTCCCGCTTTCGCGAAAGCGGTATGAAAAAGGCATACAAGTGATTGATCAACCCCTCATCTTTGAAGAAGGCAATATTTCAGTAAAGAGCGGAAATGAATGGGGCATAAATTTTATGCCAGATGGGAACACCGCTTATTTTACTAGGCGTGATTTCAAGACTGGAAAAAAGAGGATTTATATATCAACCAAAAATAAAAACAGTTGGAGTAAACCGTCGATTGCTCCATTTTCGACACACGAAGATGAGGGTGTTTTTATAAATAAGGAAGGTACTAAACTTTATTTTGCATCCTATAGGCCATTACCACGTGGGAAAACCACTCAGGAAATGGATATGAATATTTGGACTATGGAGAGCACAAATGGAGCTTGGTCAACACCAAAACCTTTGTCAAATACGATAAATAAGTCTATGGGAAAAGGTAATGCCTGGCCAGCAAACTATGAGGCTGGACCTGCAACAGATAGCGACGGTAATTTATACTATTGGACAAAAGGATCTGACAGCAAGGGAACCAATTTATATTTTTCAAAATTACTGCCTAGTGGTGATTATGACTTTCCTCAAGAATTGCTCCCACCTTCCAGTAACGCATATTATGATACCGCCCCACAACTATCACCAGGTGGAAATATATTATTTTTTGGTTCAGACAATAGAGTTGATGGTTATGGAGGATCTGATATTTACTATGCTGTAAAATCTAAAGATGGTTGGTCCTCTCCTAAAAATCTAGGACCCATCGTAAACTCATCGCAATCAGAAGGATCACCCAGTTTCTCCCCAGATGGTAAATATTTCTTTTTTAGCAGTAATAGAGGGACTATGAAAGATGCAGAAGGTGAAAACATCTGGAATTTATATTATATAGAGGCAAGATTTTTAATGATTAATAATTAAGATTATGAAATGTTACGCTTTTTTACTTTTTCTTATCCCGATCTTGGGATGTGCACAAAACAATGAAATAGTAATACCGCCAAAGTCCGAAATGGTGTCTATGAACGATGCTTCTGTAAATTACGGTGGTAAATATGGACAGCGCTACTACGCAAAAGGTAGTGATAAGCCTTACACGGGATGGTTGAGCGCTCGCTATGATAATGGAGAGCTAGAAAGTATATCTCAATATGTAGATGGTTATGGCAATGGTCTCTGGATAAACTTTGATCCAGATGGACGCAAGGAGTCACAAGGCACACTAGTTAATAATAAAACCATTGGGCTTGCAAAAACCTTTTATGAAGACGGTAGCGTAAAATCCGAAGGCAACTTTGAACACCTACGTATAAAAGTAGGCTGGTGGAAATTCTATGATCGAGAAGGCAACGTGGTGAGTAAAAGATTCTTTACTAGATAAAATTATCTCTAGGTCTTTTCTAGCAATCACCTTTCAATATTTAGTAATTCATAAAAGGAAATACGAAGGCATTCGACATTTCGTAAGATTTAACTTACTTAAAATAAAGACATTACACCCTTTCCCAAAGCGCTTTTATCCTTATCTTACAAGGGTACTTTTAGAAATATATCTGTTTATAGAATACACTTTTATAATCTAACCACTTCCCCCTGCTTGTTATATAGTTTCCTCTTAAAGAGGTGCTCTCAAGTATCTAATAATCAAACAGGATGTTACACAACGACAAGGATAGTGCCAAACGATTTGCTCAAAATCTCTTAAAATCACACCACAAACAGCACAAATCTGACAAAATCAAGCTAGATGGTCAAAGTGCAGAAACGCTAGAAGCTTTATTTCTAGGTACTCACGGTAGCAACGCAGATAAGCTTTATGAACTTATGGGACTCGCTGTTGCTGGTAATACATTATCTAGAAATAGCTATTACCCACAAGATCCAGACTACCTAAATGAGAGTGTAAAAGAAACACCTGGATATGGGGCTACATTAGACCTGTTAGAATCAGAGTATGGAAAACTAATCCAGCAGTTACAAGGGTCGGGGGCTTTCTATAGTATGCGATCTATTGGGCATATGCTATGGGATGTAAGCGTACCTGGTATTTTAGGGTATTTTGCAGCGTTACTTTATAATCAAAATAACGTAGCTGCCGAAGCGTCTCCAGTCACTACCTTAATGGAAATTCAGGTAGGTAATGAGTTATGTAAACTACTAGGGTATCATATCACGCCAATGCTTCCAGGAAGTGAGCAAGCACCAGAGGATCTCATTAAAGGATGGGGGCACATAACCTGTGATGGTTCTGTGGCAAACTTAGAAGGTTTATGGATGGCTAGAAACCTTACATTTTATCCTGTAAGTGTACGAGCTGCTATACTTAATGAACCTACCTTAGGCGCTGCAAAAAACTTTCAAGTAACGCTTCTCAATGGTCAAAAAGCAATCTTAAAAGAGCTCGACGATTGGACTATTGTAAACTTACCAATTGATACAATTTTATCAATTCCAGATGATATATGTGATCAGTGTAGTCTAGATATACGAACGGTAAGCAGTGCTATCGCAAAGTATACGGTCC
>CAWUIT010000211.1:0-5130 GCA_963922345.1 uncultured Dokdonia sp.
TATTTGTTTTCATCATACTCTTCACTCTATATTGGAAAACTGACGCACGTAAAAAGTCAGGTTTTCTTTTTGGATTGTTCCTCTTGTTGTTAATGACGGTTAGACTCATCGTGGAGAATTTTAAACGTGAGCAAGTTGAGGGGCGTGAAGATTGGATTTTCGATCTTAATACAGGTCAAGTACTTAGCATTCCTTTTATTATCGTAGGTCTTTACTTTGTAATTGCATCTTTTAGAAAGAAGGGAACTAGTGTATCTCAATAGTAAGATAAAGACTATTCTATTAAGATATATATTTCAATGTTCATCTCTGTTTGGCTATAAGACATCAAAAAACGCTCTAGCTCACCGATGGTAGCTTTAAAATTGTCCATAAAAAAACCCGATCTCAGAAGAGATCGGGTTGTACATTGTGTAAGTAAATTTATTTCTTAGCTAAGAAATCGTTTACTTGGTCTGGTGACATCACAGCTTCTACAAAAGTGTAAGCTCCAGTTTTTGGAGATTTCACCATTTTGATCGCCTTTGTTAAACGTTTAGAACCTGTCTGTAAAGATGCTACTGATTTCTTTGCCATAACTTATTTGATTTCTTTATGAACGGTCATCTTCTTAAGTACGTTGTTGAATTTTTTCAACTCCATACGATCCGGTGTGTTCTTTTTATTTTTAGTTGTGATATATCTTGATGTTCCTGGTTGTCCAGATGCTTTATGCTCTGTACACTCTAAGATTACCTGTACTCTATTCCCTTTTTTTGCCATCTCGGTGTTACTTTATGGGATTATTTAGTTAAGAATCCGTTTGCGCGTGCTTCTTTAATCACGGCGTCGATTCCTTTCTTATTAATATTTTTTAAAGCAGATGTTGATACTCTCAACGTTACCCACTTATCTTCTGCTGGAAGGTAAAAACGTTTTTTAACAAGATTCACGTTAAATTTACGTTTTGTCTTATTCATAGCGTGGGAAACATTATTTCCGACCATCGCTCTCTTACCTGTAAGCTCACAAACTCTAGACATTTCTAAAACTTTAAATAGTTATTTCAAAACAGGGTGCAAAAATACGCATTTTTATAAGTCACCACAAAACTTATTTGCAATTTTTTACGTTTTAAATGCAAGATTTTTATTGTCTCAGATCTCCGTGTTCTTCTGCTTTCGCGAAAGCGTAATTAAAACGATGTAAGTTCGTCCTTTAATAATTCGAGGGCTTTATTTACAGTTTTACCTATCACACGCTCTCTGTGGTTACCCATCATAAATTTATGAGCCACGACTCCTCTATCTGAAGCGATACCTATAAAAACTGTTCCAACGTCTGCATTGCTATCCCCTTTTGTGGGGCCAGCATTACCAGTAGTTGAAACTCCTATATCTGCCTTATAAATTCTTCTGGCATTTACTGCCATTTCTTTTGCTACCTGAGCACTCACGACAGAGTGTTGCTCAATCGTACTTGCTGCTACTCCTAAAATATCAATTTTAGATTGCGTCGCATAGGTGACGAGACTCCCTCTGAGATATTGTGAGGCTCCACTATGAGAAGTAAAACGTTCTACCATTTGCCCTCCTGTACAACTCTCTGCGATTGCAAGTGTTTTTCCCTTTTCTATTAGTAGTCTAGCGACCACTTGTTCAAATTCTCCATCATCTTCAAATCCAACAAATATATCTTCTATAAAGGGAAGTAATTTCTGCGTTTGATCGTCTATATTTCTCTCAACATATTGCCTGTCAAATCCTGAAGTTGACAATCGCAGTCTCACGCGTCCCAATGAGGGAAGATAAGCTAGTTTAATTTCTGCAGGGAGTTCAATTTCAAATGATTGTATGCGTTCTGCAATAGCACTCTCTCCCATTCCATAGGTCAAAAAAGTCTTATGTAATATATAGGGAAGCTCGCATTGTTTTTGAAGCCTAGGCAACACCTCATTTTTCATCAAGCCCTTCATCTCGTAGGGAACTCCTGGCATCGATACAAAAATAGTATCGTCTTGTTCTAACCACATTCCCGGAGCGGTTCCAAACTCATTCTTAAGAATCTGTGCCTTGCTAGGGACTAATGCCTGAGTTTTATTTGCCTCAAGCATAGGCTTTTTGATATAAGTTTTGAATAAAAAAGCGACGTGATCAAGAACCTCTTTACTTTGCACCAGCGTATCATTAAAATAGGTGCAAAGTGTGTGTTTTGTAATATCATCCTTAGTAGGTCCTAGACCACCTGTTATAAGGACGAGATCTGTACGTGAGTGGGCAGCTTCAAGTGCTTCTAAAATATGATCTTTATCATCCTGAATGGAGGTAATCTGATAGACAGATATTCCTATTTTATTAAGCTCTGCAGAAATATAAGCACTATTTGTATCTACTATTTGACCTATAAGGATCTCATCGCCTATGGTTATAATTTCGGCTTTCATTTAGAAATCTTCTTGAAGCTCCTCTATAACTTTTGTAAGGGTCCCTGTGATATCATCAAGTTTAGATTGTATAGCAGAAGTGGGTTTATTTGAGTCACTCCACTTTTCCATTGCCTTAATCTGCCCGAGTAAGTCAATGCCAAACATATCCAAATTAGGCTTCATTTTATGTGCAAACTGGTATGCCATTTTATGATTGTTATTTGCAATCGCATTTTGCATAGATTCTAGGTCTGGCGGGATCTCTTGTAGAAACGTAGCTACTATAACTCCTACAAAATCTTCATCCCCACCTGCAATCTCTCTTACTTTTTCTAGGTTGTAATGTCTTGACATTTTATTTTACGTTTATGGAAAACATCTCAGTATCCCCAATATATCCTTTTAATTTATCTTCTTCCTGCACTCTTGCCACACCCGCTGGAGTGCCCGTAAATATAATATCTCCTATTTTAAGAGTAAAATATTGAGATACATAACTTATAAGCGCATCTATCTTCCATAACATTTCTTTGGTAGACGCTTTCTGTACTACAGTACCATTGCTCTCAAGTCGAAATGTTATATCATCTACAGACTCAAACTGTGTTACGGGAAGCCACTTTGTTCCAATGACCGCTGCTCCATCAAAACCTTTTGCTTTCTCCCAAGGTAATCCTTTTGCTTTGAGTTGAGACTGGAGATCTCTTGCTGTAAAATCAATTCCCAACCCAATTTGATCATAATAGGTCGCTGCAAACTTCTCATCAATATGTTTGCCTATTTTATTAATCTTTACAAGTATCTCCACCTCGTGATGTACATCATTTGAGAAGGGTGGTATCACAAAAGGATGCTTATTTAATAAAATAGAAGAGTCTGGTTTTAAGAAAACTACAGGGTGTTCTGGGCGCTCGTTTTCAAGCTCCTCAATATGTTTTGCATAATTGCGACCTATACAAATAAGTTTCATGTCTACAGTTTAGTATTAAGTTTACGCAGTTTTATTGCCGTAAGTACCTTCTTAGTATACAGAGGGAAATCTGCATTTTGAATCCAACCAAAATACCCTGGCTCTTGCTCTAGGACTTCTTCAACTTTCTTTCCCTTATGTTTTCCGAATGTGAAAATCTCTACGTTATCTTTATTATATCCAATAAACCCAGCAAAATCTGCACTCTTTTTACGGGTACTAAAGTCACCTAAAAATTTCATATCATTTTCTAGTTCGTCGTATCGATCTAGTTGTGATTTGAGCACCTCATATGTTGCCTTCGTATCGGCAGCGGCACTGTGTGCATCTGTTAAATCTTTATCGCAATAAAATTTGTACGCCGCTACAAGTGTACGCTGCTCCATTTTATGAAATATATTTTGCACGTCAATAGCATTACGATTCTTCATATCAAATCGATACCAGCTCGTAACAACTCTTCCACCAGTAGTGGTATATCAAAACGATTAGAATTGAAGCCTGCAAGATCTGCATCTTTTATAATATCGTGCACATCTTTTGCGCGCTCAGCAAAGGTGGGCTTATCTGCCACATCCTCATCACTTATGCCGTGCACTGCAGTAGTAGCTGGAGGGATAGGTACCGTAGGGTTTATGCGCTCTGTAAATTCTTCCTCTCTACCGTCTGGAAAAATCTTTAATATCGATATTTCAACAATACGATCTTTAGCGACGTTTATACCTGTAGTCTCAAGGTCAAAAAAGCAAATGGGTCTTGTAATATGTAACTGCATGGTGCAAAAATACTTGTTTAAAATTACAAAAGTTAACCCTGCCTCTATTTAAAACAGCGGATTTAGTACCTTGGTATATCTTTTGATCTCATCTGTTTATGAGAATAAACTTTGCAATCTATATTGTTTTATTTTTCGCTTTCGCGAAAATTGGAACGGCTCAAACCACTGCTTTTACTGAAGAAGATGTTGCTGGCATTTATGTATATGACCACGGAAACAAGCTCTTTGATGATGGAAATGGTGGAAAGACTAAAATAAACTATAAAGTCACCCTATCGCCAGATGGAACCTTTGAATACCATAACTTTAGACAACTTGAAAACCAACCGAAAGAACATTGGTACGGAAAAGGCACCTGGACATTTAAAGGAAAAACTGTGTATTTTACAGCAACTGCAGCAGATATAGATGAAAAATATATGCTTGATTTCAATAATTCAAAAGCTAGGTTTTTCAAAAAATCAGCGCGTAGTAAGTCAGCTAAAGAACAGCCTACATACATTCAGTTTTTTGCTTCAGAATATAAAGTGGCAATTGGAAAAAAACTTTTTAAAACCAATGAATAACCTACGATTTTTACTCTTTACAGCCGTAGTTATAGGTGGTCAAATTTTCGCGAAAGCGCAACAATTACCCCTCGCAGATGTAGAACTTATAGAAGAAAAGCAACCCAAACGATGGCTTCTCTACGCCCAAAACAATACAGATCAAGAGCAAGAAGCCTTTTTAATTGTACAAGGTGAAGGCTTTAGACGTAGTGCAGATAGACCTGTTATTAAGAAAATACCTCCTCGATCTAAAATCCTTATGATCACTTTGATACCTCTAAAGGGAGCACAACCGACCTACACTAAAATTTTTACTTTTGAAAATAAATTGCAAACCCTCTCCAAACGCAAAGGAGATGGTAAAGAAGCGTATGTAAATATTAGACCTTTAAAAAAGGACGAACTTACCGTATTTATTGAGCCCGACTGT
>CAWUIT010000212.1:0-5033 GCA_963922345.1 uncultured Dokdonia sp.
TCACTTACTGGATAATATGGATAAAAATGGTGTTGCAAACCTAATGACGGATATAATGATGGAAGGAACAGCAAATAAAACGCCAGAAGAACTAGAAGAAGCGATCGAATTATTAGGAGCTAGCATCAATATGTTCACATCACGAGAAGCCATTACTATACAAGGAAATACGCTTACGCGAAACTTTGACGCAACTATGGATCTCATTGAAGAAATTTTACTAGAACCACGTTGGGATGAGGAAGAGTTAGGTAGGATTAAAACAGCGACTATAAATAGTATAAAGCGAAGTGCTGCAAATCCCAATGCCGTAGCTAGAAATGTATATAATAAGGTTTTGTATGGTGATGATCATATATTCTCATACCCTACAAGCGGTACAGAGGAATCTGTAAACAATATCACGATGCAGGATCTTAAAGATTTTTATGCAAATAATTTTTCGCCCTCAGTAAGTCGCTTTCATATAGTAGGTAAAATTGAAAAGGAAGAAGTACTTGACGCATTAGAAGATCTTGAAACGAAATGGGAAGCAAAAGATGTTACCATCCCAGAATTTCCTATTGCAAATAACAGAGATAAATCATCTTTATTATTTGTTGATATACCCGACGCAAAGCAATCGGTTATTAATATTGGCTATATTGGTATGGCACGTACAGATGAGGATTTTTACCCTGCCGAAGTGATGAATTATAAATTAGGAGGCTCTTTCTCTGGAGCGGTAAATCTTATCCTACGTGAGGAAAAAGGATACACATATGGGGCTCGTACTTATTTTAATGGATCAAAAATTCCAGGAACGTTTACAGCATCATCAAGTGTGCGTACTAATACTACTGGAGAATCTGTAGAGATTTTTAGAGATGAAATTGAAAAATACAAAGAAGGAATCTCTGAAGACGATCTAGCATTTACTAAAAATGCTCTTATAAAATCTAATGCCAGAAGATTTGAGACACAGTTTGCACTTCTTGGAATGCTCCAAGAGCGTAGCGCATACGATCTTCCAGAAAATTATATTGAAAAAGAAGAAGATATCATACGTAATATGACTTTAGAGCAACACAAAGCACTTGCCAATAAATACCTTGACGAAGGTAAGATGGCGTACCTCGTGGTAGGAGATGCGGCAACGCAATTTGCACAATTCCAAAATATGGGCTTTGATGAGGTAAAAATGTTAGATAAAGAAGGTAATGTTGTAGACCTTAAAAAGGTGAAGCAATAAGTAACATTCTATAAAATTATTAAAGGAGGTCTGAGGACCTCTTTTTTTTGTATGCTTTCGCGAAAAGAGTTTTT
This sequence comes from uncultured Dokdonia sp., assembly GCA_963922345.1. Classification (GTDB taxonomy): domain Bacteria; phylum Bacteroidota; class Bacteroidia; order Flavobacteriales; family Flavobacteriaceae; genus Dokdonia. The sequence goes on from CAWUIT010000212.1 coordinate 1,306, forward strand.
ATAGTACCACCCTAATAGGAGGTATTGAAAGCGAACTTTAAAACACTTCATAAAAAAAGCCTTCAATATATATTGAAGGCTTTTTTATTTCGCGTAAGCGGTAAAATCTATCTATTTGCCTGCTCTCTTTTGAGCCTTCTTTCTTCCTTTTTTTCTTTCATAAACTCAATAAAAGAACCCCCTACCCAGTAAGGAATTACAAATGTGAGTAAAAAAATCATCAACCAAAATCCTATAGTTAGAATTGTCAAAAATGCAAGAAATCCTAAGTACTGGTCAAAATCAAACATAATCTGTGCGTTTTCTTATTTCCAGCAAAGATAATCGAATAAACGTATTCTAAACAAGAGAAAAATAGGATTTATTGACACCTTATCAACGACGTCAAGTAATCTCAAATGATTAAATTTGTTTTCCAATTTTTAACATAACTCTACAATGGAATATAGGATTGAAAAAGACACTATGGGCGAGGTAAAAGTACCTGCAGATAAACTTTGGGGCGCACAAACTGAACGCTCACGTAACAACTTTAAAATAGGCGCACCCGCATCAATGCCTATTGAAGTGGTACACGGGTTTGCAATACTTAAAAAAGCCGCGGCTTATACTAATTGTGAACTTGGTGCGCTTCCTGTAGAGAAACGTGATCTTATTGCTCAGGTGTGTGATGAGATTCTTACTGGGCAACACGATGATCAATTTCCACTGGTAATATGGCAAACAGGGTCTGGTACGCAAAGTAATATGAATGTGAATGAGGTAATTGCCAATAGAGCACATCAACTAGCTGGAAAAAAGATAGGAGAAGGTGAAAAAACACTAGCACCTAATGATGATGTAAATAAATCACAATCATCTAATGATACATTTCCTACGGGAATGCATATTGCAGGGTATAAAAAAATAGTAGAAACTACAATCCCAGGGGTGCGTACTTTAAGAGATACACTTAAAGCGAAATCTGACGCCTTTAAATCTGTAGTTAAAATAGGTAGAACCCATTTAATGGATGCTACTCCCCTAACCTTGGGGCAAGAGTTTTCTGGTTATGTATCACAATTAGATCACGGCCTAAAGGCTCTTGAAAATACATTAGATCATCTATCGCAACTAGCCTTAGGAGGTACTGCTGTGGGTACTGGTTTAAATACACCGAAAGGCTATGCAAAACGCGTTGCCGAATTTATGGCTACATTTTCTGGACACCCTTTCAGAACGGCCGAAAATAAATTTGAGGCACTTGCTGCGCACGATGCCATAGTCGAAACGCACGGTGCTCTTAAACAACTAGCTGTTTCTTTAAATAAAATTGCAAATGATATTAGATTACTTGCATCAGGTCCTCGCAGTGGTATTGGAGAAATCACGATACCTGCAAATGAGCCAGGCTCGTCTATTATGCCAGGCAAAGTAAACCCTACACAGTGTGAAGCACTCACTATGGTTTGTGCTCAGGTAATGGGTAACGATGTAGCAATAAGCGTGGGTGGTATGCAAGGTCACTATGAACTGAATGTGTTTAAACCTATGATGGCTGCAAACTTATTGCAATCTGCACAACTTATAGGTGATGCTTGTGTATCATTTTCTGAACATTGTGCAGCTGGCATAGAGCCTAATCACGATCGCATTAAGGAACTACTCGATAATTCATTAATGCTCGTTACTGCACTCAATACAAAAATAGGTTATTACAAAGCTGCCGAAATTGCAAATACAGCTCATAAAAATGGTACTACCCTAAAGACAGAAGCAGTTAATCTCGGCTATGTAACCGCAGAGGAATTTGATGAATGGGTACGTCCTGAAGATATGGTTTAGACTACAAAAATTACAACAAAATCGATGAAATACACAAAAACATCGATTAAATTTTATTTTTCAGTTATTTATCGTATAATTGTGATCCCAAATCATAATGAATGAAAATAATAATGGTTCTACTAAGCCTGATCTCTTTGAGTTCAGGCTTACCGCTAGAATCCATAAGCTACTTGAGAGATACCTCTGAAGAGATGTCTATAGATCGTGCGCGTACTGCGAGCTATGAGAAAACTTTTACAGATAATCTCGGTGTAGAGAATGGAGTCTATTGGTTCAAAATTGACAATATTCCCGATGAGCGCGTTATTCTAGAAATGCGTACTTCGCATATTAAAGATCTCTCCTTATATGATAATTCTGGTAAACTTGTTAAGCGTATGGATGATGCGCGATACCCAAGTTTCTTTCTTGTTAAAAATAATATAGAACTCCCGCTTTACCTCAAAGCAGATTTTCCTTTAGAAGCCCACTTCCCCATTCATATATCTACCGAAGAAGAATTTGCACGCAATGATAAGTTAAGTTTATTAGGAATTGGATTCTTTTATGGTACCTCCATTGCACTAATTATCGCTACACTCATTTTTTTTAGTATTGCGCGGAATACGCAATTTTTATTTTTTGCAGTTCTTATAATTGCAGTCTTATTAAGTCAACTTGCAAATGATAATTTGCTTTATCTTTTTGGAGGATCTCCGCAAAACACAATGTTCATTGAATTAATTGGACATTATAGTATAGGACTAGCGGCATTCGGATTTATGATGTTCTATCTAAAGATTAGAAAGTATCAATTATGGATTAAATGGTCAATGCTAGTCTTTACTGCGTTATCTACACTTGGCCTTATCACATATCTTACAACTAAGAGCGTTTGGACATTTATACTCGTTGATATCGCAGCAATAGCGACTATAACACTAATGTTCATTTTACTACTTATTATAGCTAAAGGAACCAGAAGAGCTATATTAATGGTTGTTTATAGTTTTAATATCTTATTCCTTACCAATATTTTTACCTTACAAATCTTTGGGGTGGCACCTATAACATTTGCTGCCAAAACGATTGCTGGTGCGGCATTAATTAACTTTACCCTAATCGCAGTACTCCTCCTTATAAGTTTTAAGAATATTCAAAGCAGAGGAATTCTGATGAAACATAAAATCAAGCTCTATATAGAGGAACTTAAAGAATTGAGCGCTTATAAAAATGTTCAAGATGCAGACGATAAGTATATGGAATCCTTAATTTATCAATTTCAATTAGAGAATATTGAAGTTCGCATATTAAATGACATTTCAAAGGGAATGAGCAATATAATGATCGCAAAAAAACACAACCTCACTGAGGATAAGCTACAGTCCATTACTAACGCGCTCTATTCTAAATTAGGTTTAGAGTCAGCCTCTGATCTTGAACAACTTGCTTTCTAAAGGAAATTAGCTTTTTATGTAATGTTTTCTATATTTCAAATAGGACGTAATACCTAATAAAAACAGTATTCCACAAGTTATTAATATTTTATTATCTGCTATAGCTCCCCCACTTTGATAGGCGTGTAAGCCAGATAAATAATAATTAACTCCCCACCAGGTAAAGAGAATGCTTCCTAGTGCAATTACAGACAGAAAATTGAATAACCACCTACCTCTTAGTCCAGGGATCAAACGCATATGGATCACAAAAGCGTAAACAATTAAAGATATCAAAGCCCAAGTCTCTTTAGGATCCCATCCCCAATAACGACCCCAACTCTCATTTGCCCATTGACCGCCGAGAAATGTTCCTATCGCAAGGAGAACCATCCCTACTGTAAGAGCCAGTTCATTAATAATAGTGATCTCTTTGATATTGAGATCCATCTTGGCTTTATTTTTCTTCGTGGTAAATATCATTAG
>CAWUIT010000213.1:0-5011 GCA_963922345.1 uncultured Dokdonia sp.
CAATACGGCTTGCCTTATGAATTTCCAAAAGAGGTAGAAGCCTATGCAAATCAAATAGATACCTCGATTAAAGAAAGTGAGATTGCAAAGCGTCGCGATATGCGAGATGTACTCACCTATACAATAGACCCAAAGGATGCCAAAGATTTTGACGATGCGCTAAGTTTTCAGAAACTAGAGAATGGAAATTATGAGATTGGAATTCACATTGCAGACGTAAGCCATTATTTAGTGCCTGGAACCATATTAGATGACGAAGCTTATGAAAGAGCAACCTCTGTCTATCTTGTTGATAGAGTAGTACCTATGCTTCCAGAGATTTTAAGTAACGGTGCTTGTTCATTAAGACCGCAAGAAGAAAAATATACGTTCTCTGCCGTTTTTGAAATGGAACCCGCTTCCGCGAAAATTAAAAACGCCTGGTACGGTCGTACCGTAACCTATAGTGATGCACGTTTTGCTTATGAAGAAGCCCAAGCGATTATAGAGACTAGGTCAAACACTATACCTGCAGAGGTATCTCTTACCGGTAAGCAATACGATGTATCTGATGAGCTTGTGGAAGCTACACTCGAATTAGATAGACTCGCCAAAATTATGCGCCGCCAGCGTATGAAAGATGGTGCCATTTCCTTTGATAAAGTAGAAGTAAAATTCAAGCTGGATGACGATATGAATCCAGAAGGCGTTTATTTTAAAACGTCAAAAGATGCAAATAAACTTATAGAAGAGTTTATGCTTCTAGCAAATAGAAAAGTGTCAGAATTTATAGGGAAACAACGCCCTAAAAAGACCTTTGTCTATCGAATTCACGATGAACCAGATGATGAGAAACTTGCTTCACTAGAGAAAGTAGTGGGCAAGTTCGGATATAAAATGAATCTCAAAGATCGTAAGTCTGTAACCTCATCACTTAATCAACTCCTTACCGATGTACAAGGTAAAAAAGAGCAAAATATGGTAGATACCTTAGCCATCCGTACGATGAGTAAGGCAGTATATTCTACAGATAATATTGGGCATTATGGACTCGCTTTTGACTATTACAGTCACTTTACATCACCTATACGTAGGTATCCAGATGTAATGGTGCATAGACTGCTACAACATTATTTAGATGGTGGTAAATCTGCTAGTGAAGAAGAGTATGAGCAAAAATGTAAACACTCCTCACAAATGGAACAACTAGCCACCAGCTCTGAGCGAGATAGCATTAAGTATATGCAAGTAAAGTTTATGCAAGATCATCAAGATGAGGAGTTTGTGGGTGTAATATCTGGAGTGACAGAGTGGGGTATTTATGTTGAAATTATTTCAAATAAATGTGAAGGAATGGTACGCCTTAGAGATATAAAAGGCGATCATTATGAGTTTGATCAAGATAGTTACTCAGTCATTGGGCAAAAAACGGGTTTACAAATAACCTTAGGAGATGAGGTTGTGGTAAAAGTAAAGGAAGCAGATCTTGTAAAGAAGCACTTAGATTTCACATTGATAGGCGTTAAGGAAGGATTACATCAATAGATATACGCTTTCGCGAAAGCGTAAAAATTATCAAAACATTAAGAGTAACTCTCGCTAATTTTGCGCTCCTTAGAGTAAAACTTTTAAAAATCTTTGATGTCAACATCCATTGAAAATATAGAGCTCAAATATCTTACCCTTAACGATTATGAGGAGCTCAAAGATGCTATGATACAGGCATATTCTAATATGCCTGATATGTATTGGAATGAGCAACAAATTACGGCGCTCATTACTAAATTTCCAGAAGGTCAAGTAGTCATTAAAATAGACGGCAAACTCGCTGGTTGCGCACTGTCTATTAAACTTAATGAATCAACCTTTGACGATGTACATACCTACGAGGAGATCACTGGGAAGTATACATTTAATACCCACAAACCAGACGGAGATATCTTATATGGTATAGATGTGTTCATTAAGTTAGAGTATCGAGGTTTACGTTTAGGTAGACGTCTTTATGACTATCGTAAAGAACTTTGTGAAGAGCAAAATTTAAAAGGAATTTTCTTTGGAGGGCGTATACCTAATTATCATAAACACGCAGATTCCATAACACCTAAGGAGTATATTGAAAAAGTAAAACGTAAAGAGATACACGATCCTGTATTAAACTTTCAAATTAATAACGATTTTCATCCGGCTAAAATCTTAAAAGGATACCTCCCAGGCGATGAAGATTCAGGAGAATTTGCTGTGCTCTTAGAATGGAATAATATTTATTATGAGAAAAAATCTGTTGTAGCAGCTACACAAAAAAAGGTAGTACGATTGGGATTGATACAGTGGCAAATGCGCTTGTATAAGGATCTTGAAGAATTGATGCAGCAAGCAGAGTACTTTGTAGATGCCGTCTCAGGATATCGCTCAGATTTTGCTTTATTTCCTGAGTTTTTTAATGCGCCGCTTATGGCAGAAAATAATGATCTTCCAGTATCACAAGCGATACGTGAGCTAGCTAAACATACAGAGGAAATTAAAAACAGATTTTCACAGCTAGCCATTTCATACAATATCAATATTATTACTGGTAGTATGCCAGAAGTGGTAGATGATTTACTGTATAACGTAGGTTATTTATGCCGTCGGGATGGATCTACAGAGCGTTATGAAAAATTGCACGTTACACCAGATGAAGCAAAAGTTTGGGGAATGCAGGGAGGCTCTCGATTACACTCTTTTGACACAGATTGTGGTAAAATTGGGATTCTTATTTGTTACGATTCTGAGTTTCCAGAACTGAGCAGAATTCTTGCAGACGATGGTATGGATATTCTATTTGTACCTTTTCTTACAGATACGCAAAATGGGTATTCTCGAGTACGTAATTGTGCCCAGGCTAGAGCAATAGAAAATGAATGTTATGTTGCTATTGCTGGTAGCGTAGGAAATCTACCCAAAGTTCATAATATGGATATACAATATGCACAATCTATGGTGTTTACACCTTGTGACTTCTCATTTCCAGCAAATGGTATAAAGGCAGAGGCCACACCCAATACAGAGATGATCGTTATTGCAGATTGTGATATAGACCTCCTTAGAGAGCTCAATCAGTTTGGCGCTGTAAAAAACTTACGCGATCGTCGCAAGGATTTATTTGAACTAAGAAGAAAGTAGATAGCTATCACGCTTTCGCGAAAGCGTAATAAGCATCCTATTATTATAAACTTAATTAACTATTTTATCAAGACTAAAACGTGTCATACCTGCAAAGTACCATCTACAGTGGCCTACCGCGTGCGTCTCAATAATAAAGCGTGGGTATTTGTTTGTAAAGAATGCTGCAATAAGCATAAACTAGAACCTGGATACACCTACGGTGGGACCTGGAAGGGAGCCAGACATTAATGATTAAAGTGTAACAGTTCAAAGATTATAGGGTCTCTACTAAAACAAGAAATCAATTATGAAAACTTTTTATAGCTTATTATTAGTACTCGTTTTTACAACAACAGCATTTGCTCAAAATCCAATTACTAAAAACGTGGGAGATTTTACGGAGGTAAAAGTATATGATCGCATTGTAGTAAATCTTGTCAAGTCTACAGAAAATAAAGTGATTATTACTGGTGAAGACGTAAGTCAAGTCCACGTGGTTAATAAAAATGGTACCCTTAAAATTAAAATGGATTTTGATCTCATCTTTGACGGTAACAAGACGTTCGTACACGTGCATTACAACGATCTCAAAATTATAGATGGTAATGAAGGAGCTGTTATTACCTCAAATGAACTTATAGAACAAGATGCGATAGAGATCAAGATGCAAGAAGGAGCAAGGGTAAAAGTAGGTCTTCAAGTAAGAGAGGCACATTTGCGTGCCGTTACGGGAGGGATTATAGAAGCCAGTGGCATTGCGACCACCCAAAAGGTAAAAGTAAATACAGGCGGTATTTATGAGGGTCGTGACCTAGAAACAGAAACTGCAGAAATTTTTGTACAAGCGGGTGGTGAGGTAGAAGCGTATGCTAGCAAACTAGCAGATCTTACCATACGTGCAGGTGGAGACATTGTAATCTATGGAAACCCAGCAGAGGTAAAGAAGCATAGAACCTTTGGAGGACGCATTAAGATTATGTAGAGCCTTTACTAAATTTATAATTACACTTATACAAGGATGTCACACTTAGGGACATCCTTTTCTTTTGCTAGTAACGTTTTCTTTAACTTTGTGTAAAGCACTATGCATTTATGTTTCAAGATTTACACACGGCTATACCTTTAGGTTTTTTTCTAGCATTTTTAATAGGCCCTGTATTTTTTGTTTTACTTGAGACAGCAGCTACAAAGGGTTTTAGAGCAGCCTTGTCACTAGACTTAGGAGTTATAAGTGCAGATATTCTATTTATTGGGATTGCTTATTTGAGTAGTTATCAACTTCTTGAAAATTTAAGTAATCAGCCAGGTTTGTATGTTTTAGGAGGAGTTATATTAATTATCTACGGCTTTACCATGTATCTCAAGAAACCTACCAGAGCGGCTTTAGATCCTAATCGTACAAAAATTACTAAGAGAGGCTATCCTCAATTATTCATAAAGGGATTCTTTTTAAATTTTATCAATATAGGAGTTTTAGTATTCTGGCTAGTTGTTTTAATAAGTGTTAGTCCAACGCTAGAAAATGATCAAAATAGAATTCTCGGTTTCTTTATAGGTGTTTTAGGGACATATCTCATCACAGATATTTTTAAAATTGCTCTGGCAAAACGTTTAAAAGTATACCTAACTATAAGACGTATTTTTATGGTAAAAAAGATTTTAGGTTTGGTACTCATCTTTTGCGGCTTAGTTCTGGCGGTTAAGGGCTTTATACCTTCAGACGAGTTTAATATTCAACAGGAAATGGAGCGCTTTCAAGAAATACCTGAAATTACTCCAGATAGTATCACATAAAAAAAGGAACCTGTAAAAAGGTTCCTTTTGAGGTATCGAGCGGATTCGAACCGCTGTAGATGGTGTTGCAGACCACTGCCTAGCCACTCGG
>CAWUIT010000214.1:0-5004 GCA_963922345.1 uncultured Dokdonia sp.
TAGAATATCAGATTTCGGCTCTGAGGGTTGGGGGTTCGAATCCCTTCGAGGTCACAAATAAATAAAATGTCCCGAGAAAATGTCTGAGTTTACTCAAGTGTTTTTTCGGGACATTTTATTTTCAAAGCGGAGCTCCGATAGATCATTGATGCCTAACCAAGATTAGATTTTTTTAAGTTTACCAATTACTTAAAACTTAGGAATCTAAAAAGTTTATTTCTTATCATTATTATTGAACTCTAGAAGAGTTAATAAAATATTTTCTATATGTCACATATTTGTGACATTACAATACTTATATTAACTTTGTCAACTATGCTTTCAAAAACAAAACATCGCATTGTTGAATCTGCAATTGAGGTTTTTAATAATGACTTTTCTGCACCACTTCAAAAAGTTGCGGATAATGCCGAAATAACGAGACGGACTTTACACCGTTATTTCAAAGACAGAGATGAGCTTGTAGCTACTTGCGAGCGTGAGATGGAATTAAGTTGTAAGAAGGCTATGATTGCTGCAATTAATAGTTCTGAAGACTCATTGATTCAGTTGAAACAGATGTTGTACGCAGGTATCGATTGTGGTGCTAGGTATTCATTTTTCTATAGGCTACATCAGCAGGAAGGTCATAACCATAATACAAATAATAAGGATTGTGCCGATTATGATTTCATTTTCCAGAGCTTTAGAGACATCATAACGAATCTGCAAAAGAAAGGCATCGTTAATAAGCTAATGACGATTCAATGGATTCAGAATTTACACGCAGGTATTATTATTAGCACAGTTAATGTAAATTATAATAGCGCAATGCCCATATCCGATATTAAAAATTTTGCTTGGAATTCATTTATAAAAGGGATAAGCCTATAAAAAAAAATTGGCATTATATGTCTCAAAACTGAGACATATATTAATAAAAATTTTAACAATTATGACTGAAACTTTCGAATATGAAACATCTTGCCTAATAAATTCTTCCAATTTAAAAGATTTAAAAATAGAATTTTTGAATTCAGAATATACAGTAGCACTCACTGATATGCATGGAGATGAACATCTAGAAGGTTACAGTAACACTATCGAAGATGCCATTAATGACTTGCACCAAGGTTTGATGTGAGGAACTAATGGGCAATAGAAGAAAATTTATAAAACAGGGCTTACTCGCGACAGCAGTAATTGTATTACCACTACCGTTATCGGCCTTTAGACAATTTGCTGAAATGGATACAGATTCAAATTTTGACGTTATAATTATAGGTGGAAGCTATGCCGGACTTTCCGCAGCAATGGCTTTGGGAAGGTCACTAAGAAAAGTACTTATCATAGATGCTGGAAATCCCTGTAATAAGCAAACACCGCATTCGCATAACTTTCTAACTCAGGATGGGGAAACACCTGCTGCAATTGCAAAGAAAGCTAAAGCGCAGGTTTTAGAATATCCAACGGTTCAATTCTTTGATGATTATGTTTCAAGCGGAAAAAAGATTGAAAATGGATTTGAAATTATAACCGAAACTAGAAAAGCTTTTACTGGCAAGAAACTGATTTTTGCCACGGGAATAAAAGATATTTTGCCTAAAATAGAAGGTTTTGCTGATTGCTGGGGAATTACCGCCATCCACTGCCCATATTGTCACGGTTATGAAGTAAGAAAGGTAAAAACAGGAATTTTGGCAAATGGCGATGGTGCTTTTGAGACTGCTAAACTTATTTCAAATTGGACAAACGAGTTGACCATATTTACTAATGGTACAGCTAAATTATCTACAGAACAACTAAATGAATTAAATCAAAAAAATATAGCGGTAAATGAAAACAGTGTTTCCTTAATAAAACATAAAAACGGACATATTGAAGGTTTAAACTTTTTTAATGGGAAGTCAGAAATATTTAAAGCTTTATATGCTCGTGTTCCTTTTATTCAACACAGTGACATTCCAACACAACTAGGGTGTGAGCTCAATGAGCAAGGTTATCTAAATGTCGATCTGTTTCAAAAAACTTCTGTACCTGGAGTTTTTGCCGCTGGAGACAATACGACATTTATGAGATCTGTAGCGCAAGCTGTATATGCAGGTGGCGCCGCAGGTGCTGGTGCTAATATGGAACTTATAAATGAAGAGTGGGAAATGAACTAGCCGAGAATCAAATAGAGTTAATAAATGGCTTATTCAACAAAATTTTATAAAAAAAATTTATCCATATCTTTATTTGAGTAGTTTTGTGGATTATAATTTTTTATGATTCAGCTTTACAAAAAACTCAATCGTCGTTATCATAAATACAAACTAGGTAAAACACCACAACAAAATTTGTTCTATGGTTTTTTAACCTATATACTAGTTGGTGCTTTTTTGCTTTGTTTGCCTATTTTTCAAAAAACAGCAGCACCTATATTAGACCATTTTTTTATTGCAACTTCAGCGGTATCGACCACAGGATTAGTGACGGTGAGTGTTTTTGATACTTATAATTTTGGAGGTCAGTTTATTGTAATGCTTTTATTTCAATTAGGTGGAATAGGGTATCTTACATTTACTACTTTTATGTTGCTTTCTACCACACGGAAAATAACGCGATGGCATAAGTCCATCCTCAATTCAGAATTTACATTACCTGTCACTATAAAAATCAAGGATTTTCTTAAATCGGTTATTCTCTTTACGGCAATAATGGAATTTATAGGTGCGATACTTTTCTTTATCGCATTTAAAATGGAGGGAATGGCGACTAGCGAGGCGCTATGGAATGCAGTCTTTCATAGCGTGAGTACGTTCTGTACCGCTGGTTTCAGCCTCTTCAACTCTGGTTTTACGGATTATGTTGGAAATGGTTTCATTACGTTTATTATTTCCTTTTTAGCTATAGGTGGTTCTTTAGGTTTTATCGTGGTGACAGATTTTGTTTTATGGTTTAAGAACAAAGCTCACAAGATTAGTTTTACCACTAAAATTGTGTTAGTAGGTTTCTTAGCATTGTTGAGTTTTGGTTTCGGATTCTTTTACTTTTATGAACCAACTATAACCGCACTAGAAGGATCTTTTAGGTTTTATGCTGCGTTCTTTCAATCAATGACGGCAATGACGACTGTAGGTTTTAATACGGTAGATTTTGGGACATTTGCAATGCCTATGCTCGTAGTTACTGTATTTTTAATGTACATAGGAGCATCACCTTCTGGTACTGCTGGTGGTATGAAAATAACCACACTTACTGCGGTACTAGCTATTATGAAAAGTAGATTGCGTGGCAGTAGGCGTATCACGTTTTTTGGGCGTGCGATACCCTTTGAACGTCTTTACATCGCTACATCATCATTTATATTCTATACTTCTTTAATCTTTCTAGGCGTATTCGTACTTACTTTTTCCGAATCTTTTACTTTGGATAAAATCATTTTTGAAGTAGCATCTGCCTTAGGAACTGTAGGAGTAAGTATGGGTATCACTGGCGATTTATCGATTATTGGGAAAATTACCTTAATAGTTCTTATGTTTATAGGTCGTCTTGGTGTTCTTACTTTTGGGTTGGCGATTTGGTCAAAGACGATTACTAAAGAGGAGCGTGAAGTTTTAGAAGATGATATTGCTGTGTAAGCTTTCGCGAAAGCGTGAAAGAATAGAATAATTAACTTTATTCACTAACAGGTGTTCCTTCTGTTGTAAAAGAGAACACTCTATTGGCAAGTCCTCCTACCATTACTGCCTGAATAACTGGAGTGAGATGTTTTTTACCATACCACTCTACGATAAAATTAGCTCCTGAGCCACCTAAGGTATCTCTTTCTTCGATAACATAATCTATAGTTTCCATTGGATCTAGATAAATATCCTTATTTAAATACCTACGCACTAGATTTCCTTCGGTGTTAAAATAATCAACACGATGTACAAATAAGGAGTCTTTCTCACTCGTATTGCGAATACTCAATGTAGCTGTGAGCATAGTTCTTTCAGAACGTGTTCCCCTATAAATATTTGAGTAGATAGGTATATAAATTTTTCGATTTATAAAAGAAGAATCTCTAACTGTATTTTTGAGATAATGCATCGTTTGTGCTTTGATAGTTTTTTCAGTTACGAGATTGGGATTATCTTCAACACACCCCAATATTACTAGAGAAAAAAGAACAAGGTTAATTTTTTTCATAACAACATTTTTTATTTTTAATCCCTATAAAAATACATTTTAATAGATTCATTGAAACACACACGGTAGAGAGTTTGAAGCCATGTAGCTAATTTCTTTTTGGATACTACTAAAAAATCCCTACAACTAAAGCTGCAGGGATTTAGTATGAATTAATTGTAATTGTTTAATCTTTATTGAAAGTCACTTTTCCTGTTTCCATATCATATACAGCAGAAACAATCATTATCTTTCCTTCATCTTCCATCTTAGCCATCGTAGGTGATTGCTCTCTAATGTTTTTGACAGTACGCATTGCGTTATTAGTAATTACAAGATCAGTATATTCATTATTTTTTGTTGTCCTATCTCCTTCAAATACAGTTTCCTTTATTGCTGGTTCAATTTCCTCGATTAGATCTGCGAGTGATTCCATACCCAATGATTTTGCATCTACTTCATCAATGGTTGATTTTACTGCTCCACAGGAAGTATGTCCCATTACTATTACTAGTTTTGAGCCTGCAACAGCGGTCGCGTATTCCATCGATCCTACAATATCTGCGTTTTCAATATTTCCAGCAACTCGCGCAACGAAGATATCACCTATACCAAGATCAAAGACGTCTTCTACTGGCACACGACTGTCTACACAAGACAATACGATAGCCTTAGGGAATTGCCCAATCATAGCTTTTCTACGTTGTGCAGAGTGGTCGCGTTGAGTAAGGTTATTATTCATAAAATTTTCATTCCCTTTCTTGAGTCTACCCACAATTTCTGCAGGTGTCATTCCTGCTTGCTCTTCGGCAGTAAGAATACTCTCTACTACTTTTTCTTCAACAAGCTCTTTTTGAGTTTGTTGAGCCA
>CAWUIT010000215.1:0-4970 GCA_963922345.1 uncultured Dokdonia sp.
TGGAGAAGTTAAGACAGTAATTTTTTTACCACTATCCCAATAGACTTCTGGAGCATTTATCTGTAAACTATACAAGGGTAATTTGTCTATACGTATACGATCCCGAATAGGAGAATACTTCTCATTAATTCTGGTATTATCAAGTACAGACATCCCTGCTATTACAGCAAGAGTAAGAGCTAATACTACCCCGTAGATCACGCTGAGCAATTTTTTACGGTATAGCGCACGCAATAGATACATACTTAGAATAAATAGTACACAAAAAGCAATTATTGCTAGTATAGGACTGGCTATGTTACCAGAAATAATAAGATAAAAAGCCATAATAGGTATGGTCAAAAAAATTACACTTACAAGACCAAAATTGAAGTAGACAGGTAGTACCTCCCTCCTATTTTTTAAATTTGAAAATTGTCTCACGAGGTACTCTAAGTAGAACCCGATATTCAAGGCTAGAGGTATCAAAACGGGCATTAGATATCTTGACTTTTTTTCTGGTATAATGGAGAGCAATCCAACAGCCAGAAGCGTCCACAATACTGTGAAGCGATAGGCTTTTCTATTGCTCACTCTTGATATAAGATAGGGATATAGAAGGCTTGTAACTGCTGGAATAGTCCACAATCCACTTTGTACAAAAAAACTCCAGTAGTAATAGAAAGGTCTTACATTATAACTAGTCCAGTTACCAGTCTCTTTTGTAGCAATTCTAGAAAATGTTTCTGGATCTATAAAACGTACGTAAGCATACCAGCTAAAGCCTAGACATAATCCTAGTACAACAATTATAGAAACAACTATCCATTTTGTTGGTACTATTTCCTTGCGGTAAACGAATATATAGGCTATTAGAAAAGGGAGAAACAATGCATACAAAGAAACAGGCCCTTTACTCAAGATGGATGCTGCAATACAACACGTAGCCAGAAGTATACTGCTTATACTTTTCTCACGCTGACCTTGAACTATTTTAAAAATAAAATAGATGCCGGTAAGCATAAAGGCGTGGGCATAAATATCCCAAGGAGCTTCAAATATGATGAGTACGGTATAAAGAGATGTGATGCTCACTAAAGCATTAAGTAAAGCGTGCCTTTTAGAAAGTTTTAGCTTTCGCGAAAGCGTAAAAATCATAATTCCCAACACCATAACCATAAGTACTGCTGGAAACCGCATGGCCCAAACGCTCTTAATTCCAAAAAGGGCTGCCGAGAATGCAGTAAGCCAAGTGGGAAGCGGCGGCTTTTCATATCTAGGCTCCCCATTCATTGTAGTCAATAGCCAATTTCCATCGGTAAGCATCTCACGGGCCGTCACAAAATTACGAGCCTCCATAATGGTAACCTCGAGAGCATCAAGGTTGGGCAATAGCATAAATCCCACAACAAGTATGATGGTGAGTATGGGTCTTTTTTCTAATAATTGTATCACGCTTTTTTAGAACTATAGTATAAATATATATTTCTGGCGTAAATAAACGTACCCAAGGAGTAAGATAATACCATCACATAATCGATCCTATAGAGAAAGTAAATGAGTGATAATAAACCACCTGAAAATGAAAATAACCAAAAGCCTAATGGAAGTGTTGCTTCCTTATGCCTTTCGGCGTGGAACCACTGGTATACAAATCTGAGAGTAAATAAAACTTGTGCTACAATACCTAAAGTTAATAACCAGGTGGCCATTTCTTCTTTTGAGAAGAGTGCCGCGATATCAAATTTTCCATTGTTCCATCCATAAAAGATAATGCCAATGGGTATTGCAATAATTAAAAACTGCGACCACTTAGGCAGGAGTTTCCACTGATTTTGAATCTGTAAATTTCTTATGTAAATACTATACCCTAGCACTTGTCCTAGCATTAAGGGAAAGTCTGTTCTAAAATATCCGTAAACAAAGAGTATAAAAGATCCTGACAGACTAAGCCACCAGAAGGTGAGGGGTGTTACTACCTTCTTACTTTTTTCTGACAGCAACCACTGTGAGAGCATCCTCGCCCCAAAGAGAAGTTGCGCCAGTACAGCAAGTAGCGATAGACTATCCACGGCTAGATGCTGCTACCTGATAGTTTATGTATTTCTTTTTCATCCAGAGATATGCAAAGCAGTCCATCAAAGGGCCTATGAGTCTATTCCAAACCCCAAACTTTGCCTCTCCTGCCATCCTAGGGAAGTGTCTTACCGGGACTTGCTTCACCTTGCCATTTTGTAAAAGAATCATAGCTGGTAAAAAGCGATGTAATCCTTTAAACATAGGAATGCGTTGTGCGTAATCTGTCTTGATAATTTTGAGAGGGCATCCCGTATCATCCATACCATCATTAGTAAATGAGCGGCGGATACCATTGGCAATTTTTGAAGACATATTTTTTACAAAAGTATCTTTTCTATCTGCTCGTACCCCAGTTACTAGGTCATATTCACCTATCTCTTGTAAAAGAATATTGAAATCTTCTGGAGCGGTTTGCAAGTCACTATCAATGTATCCTACTAATTCTGTATCAGTATGATCAAAACCTGCCTTGATAGCTGCGCTTAAACCACAATTTTGCGCAAATGATATAAATTCAAAATCAGGATTCTGTGCGCATATATCGCGTATGAGTTCTAAACTTCGATCTTTTGATCCGTCATTCACAAAAAGCACCTTGCTCTTAACTGCCGCTATTTTAAAATAAGCAGTAAACTGAGTCTCGACCCTTTTGAGATTGTCCTCCTCATTATAGACTGGTACCACAATCGTAAGTTGATAATCCATACGCGTAACTTATCCGTTTTTAAGATTTATCACCTCCTGCTTTGTAAGGTGTCGCCAGTGACCTCTAGGTAAATCTTTTTTAGTAAGACCCGCAATAGTAACACAATCTACACGTACAACATCATACTTGAGATGCTCAAAAATTGAACGTATAATGCTATTACCGGTGTTCTTAATTCGTAATCCAACCTCTTTTTTAGGAGCTCCTTCTACAAAGCTTACTTCCTCTACGGTGACTGTTTTTCCATCAATAGTGAGCCCTTCTCTTATGCGCTCCATATCTGCAGTTTTTAGGTTATTAGACAACTCTATATGATATAGCTTATCTACACCATTCTTAGAATTAGTAAACTTTTGAACCAGCTCGTCATCATTAGTAAATAATAATAACCCCATCGCATTACGACCAAGTCTACCTATAGGCTTAATGCGTGATTTTGTAGATCCTGCAACAAGATCCATCACTGTATTTCCTTTTTCGTTACTTGTGGTAGTTGCAAACCCTTTAGGCTTGTTAAGTAATATATATGCCTTTGCCTCTGGATTAATGCGGCGACCATCAAAACGAACATCGTCTTCTAGCTTTACCTTATAACCCATCTCATTAATTACCTTTCCATTTACGGTAACTTGACCTATGGAAATGTACATATCTGCTTCTCTCCTAGAGCATATTCCAGCGTTTGCTATATATTTATTGAGACGCATTGTCCCATCATCCTTCTTTTTAGGAGCTTGCTTTTTTGGAGCTTCAAATGCTTTATCCTTTTGTTTTCCATAAGACTTACCACCCTGTTTACGTACAGGTTGTGTACCTCTTGAACCACTCTTTTGCTTTCCTCCTGCTCCACTTCGTCCTGATGGCTTACCGTTACCTCTATTATCTCCTCCTCTGCTCATGTTACATTTGTTTAAGCTGCAAAGGTAGCAATAAGTTAGTAGCAAAAAATTTATACAAATACCTTTGTTTCTTAATCCTTCTATAGCTCAAACTTCCCTATAGACTAAAGCGTTATACAAATGTTCTTTAGAATTACGCTTTCGCGAAAGCGTAAACCTCAAAAGTAAACAGTACCGCTTTCTAAAAGAACGAGTCTCTATTATTATTCAATCAAGATCGTTAAAAGTTACTACTGCCTGGCGTTCTCTATTTACAATGAGCTGCGTTACGTCGGGTCTAGAATAATGGCCTGAGGGATCAAAATTTTGACGCTCCTCATACACCCGGTTAAAATCTAGAGTTTGATAAATGAGTCCTTCAGTTTCTGTGTCAGGAGGTAGTATAAATTCTCCATCTGGTCCAGCAATACAAGAGCCACCATTGCTCGATCGTGGTGGCGCTTTTTTTAATATTTCTTGTAGATGGGGAGTTTCCTTTGGAAAGTCGGTTGCGATGGCCATTCTACTGGAAACTGATATAACATAGCTGCGCGATTCCCTTGCAATAAATCTCGTGATATCCTTGGTATTATACTCACTACCTGGCCACACGGCTATATGTAAGGTCTCTCCCTGTGCATATAGTGCTGCTCTTGGTAAAGGCATCCAGTTTTCCCAACAGTTCAGGCCTCCTACTGTAAATTGTTTTAAAGGATGGACTCTCAAGCCGTGACCATCGCCTGGAGACCACGTGAGGCGTTCATCGTAGGTAGGTTGTAGCTTACGATGTACGGACTCAATACTCCCACTTTCATTTATATAAACTAAGGAACAGTATAAGCTAGACCCACCTCTATCTATTGGTTTTTCTATTATTCCAAGGTATATTGCTATATTGTAATATTTAGATAATTTACAAATTTCATCAAGATCGCCTCGCTCAATGACTACTGCGTTACGCGCATAATGTGCGTGGAGCTCTTTTACTATTTTTGAATCCCAAGCAGCGCCATCTGTAAGCGATAGCCAATATGGATATCCTGGTAAAATGCCTTCGCCAAAAACAATGAGCTCTGCCTTACTTTCGGCAGCTTCGATAATCGCTTTTTTAATTTTTTCAACTGTTGCTTTGCGGTCTGCCCAGACAGGAGTAATCTGAGCAAGTGCCACTTTGAGATGGTTATTTGAAGCCATAATTAATCTTTATAATCATAAAAGTACAGATTGAAAGTGACGTAAGGGTTGTTACGCTTTCGCGAAAGCGCAAATTAATTAAATGAATATCATTCATAATAATATGAATTGCATCACTATAATAGGAATAATTC
>CAWUIT010000216.1:0-4955 GCA_963922345.1 uncultured Dokdonia sp.
GAGCCTATAATACTGTGCAACCTGCATCTGGTAAGATCCTTTCTGGTGGTGTAGACGCAAATGCATTACACAAGCCTAAAAGATTCTTTGGAGCTGCACGTAATATTGAAAATGGAGGTTCCCTTACAATCATTGCAACGGCTCTTACAGAGACCGGATCAAAAATGGATGAGGTAATTTTTGAGGAGTTCAAAGGAACTGGTAATATGGAATTACAGCTAGATCGTAACATTGCAAATCGTCGTATTTTCCCTGCTATAGATCTTACATCTTCCTCAACGCGTAGAGACGATTTACTGCATAATAAAGACACCTCACAGCGCCTTTGGGTATTACGTAAATACCTCGCAGATATGAACCCCGTAGAAGCTATGGAGTTTATGAGCGATCGTATTAAAAGTACTCGTAACAACGAAGAGTTTTTGATTTCTATGAATCAATAAAAAAAGGAAAATTAATATTTTGACAATCCCTTCTACTTAGTGTAGGAGGGATTTTTTTGTAGCACAATGTACAGCTTATTTGCATCGGTAGTTGCCCGCTTTCCATTGCAATTCCTCATTACGCGTTGCTCCATTGCGGGATTTACATTACAATCGGGGCTAGGAGATATTGTAAAACCCGTTCTGTTACTATTAATGATTAGAGGAGCGGTATCAAGATCCTCAGAGACACTATAAAGTGGTATTAAGTCCACATTGACGATAGCTAGAAACTACTAAAGTTACTAGGGTGAATTGAAGAAAATTTTCGCGAAAGCGTATCAAAAAACCTCCTCTACAATCTTGACGGACAACAGGCTTGGCCTAGATCTCAGCATCCATAAGATCTGTAACTACGTGGTAGCGAGGATCATCTATGTCAGACTCAATTATTGTATCAAATTCAGGATTGTTCTTAATGAGAAGTGCTTTACATTCAGGACTTAGGTGTTTAAGTGTTATCTGCTTCCCAGCATCTAGATACTTATTTGCAACACCACGTATCGCCTCGATACTTGAGTGATCATTAACTCGTGACTCTATAAAATCTATTTCTACTTTATCAGGATCTGTACGTACATCAAATTTTGAATTAAAATTTTGAATAGACCCAAAGAAAAGAGGTCCCCATATTTCATAAACCTTCGTACCATCCTCTTTAATTGATTTTCGTGCGCGTATCATCGTTGCGTTTTTCCAAGCAAAAACAAGAGCACTCATAATAACACCTGCAATTACTGCAATGGCAAGGTCTTGCCAGACTGTGATGGCAGAGACGGCTATAAGTACAAAAGCATCTGCTCTAGGAATCTTATTTAAAATACGGAAGCTCGACCAAGCAAACGTACCGATAACCACCATAAACATAACCCCTACAAGAGCAGCGATTGGAATTTGCTCTATAAGCGGCGCGCCAAATAGTACAAAACATAGGAGCGCAACCGCAGCTACAGCTCCAGAAAGGCGACCGCGACCTCCTGATTCAACATTAATTATAGATTGCCCTATCATTGCACAACCTCCCATACCGCCAAAGAGACCATTCAAAATATTAGCACTTCCCTGAGCTACACATTCACGATTTCCAGATCCACGTGTCTCTGTCATATCATCAATGAGGTTAAGCGTCATTAAAGATTCAATTAAACCTACTGCAGCAAGAATAAATGCGGTAGAAAAAATAAGTCCCTTATTCTCCATAATGGTATTAAGCACTATTGAGTCAAAGATTTGAATTTGGAATGTAGGTAAACCACCCTGCAAGCCAGAGCCACCACCTTCACGTATAAAAGAGCCTACAGTGCTCATATCGAGACCACCCACAATAACAATTGCCGCTACCACAACGATAGCAACAAGTGCCGCAGGGACTTTTGTAGTAAGCTTTGGTAATCCCCACATAATGAACATAGTTATACCTATAAACAACATCATCATCCAGAAGCCACCATTTTCTAGTAGTGCCGTAAACCAAGCACCGGGGTCTGTAAACAAGCCTACACCCTCAGGAGCAATTTGAGGAAATAGCGATAATTGAGATAGAAATATTACTATGGCGAGACCATTTACAAATCCCATCATCACGGGATGTGGTATAAGCCTTACAAATTTTCCTAGTTTAAAAATGCCCGCTGTTATTTGAATAGCTCCTACAAATAGAAGAGTAATAAAAAGCCACTGTAACCCTAGATTTTCTATAGGTGTGGCAAGTGCATCTCCTACCTCATTACCTTTTTGAATCATATGCACCATCACTACGGCCATAGCCCCTGTAGCACCAGAAATCATTCCAGGTCTACCACCAAAAAGTGCTGTAACAATACCCATCATAAAAGCTCCATAAAGCCCTACAAGCGGATCAATGCCCGCAACAAAGGCAAATGCTACTGCCTCAGGAACAAGTGCTAGTGCTACGGTTAGTCCTGATAAAATATCGTTTTTCGGGTTTGTAGTAAAGTTGTTAAATAAACGTGTCATAGGCTGTTTAAAAGAAGCGGCAAAGATACTACATTCTTTAGGGACACTCTAAAAGCTAAGACCCTTATATACGATAACGATTTCATTGCTTTTATACATTTCAGAAAGCATTTTGAACATTTGAGTACTTCATTTTCTTAAGAACCAAATAATCTCTTCATATTTGATTTGAGAGGCTTAACCACTAGAAAACTATTCATTACTATGGACTATTCAATGTTTTATCAAATACTTATCATCTTTCACGCAGCTGGAGGTTTTATAGCATTGCTCGCAGGATCCATATCTATCATTGCTAAAAAAGGAAATCAATGGCATAAAAAATCAGGTAAATTCTTTTATTATGCTATGATGATTGCTGGAGGCTCAGGGATTATAGCTTCTACCTTACCTGGTCATCACAATCCGTTTTTATTTGTTGTTGGCCTTTTCAGTATTTACTTGGTGCTATCAGGATATCGAGCATTGCGATTCAAAAAACTAAAGCATGTTGCTCAACTCAAATGGGATCGAGTAATCTCTTGGTCTATGTTGTGTGTAGGATTAGGGATGATTTTATATGGAGTTAGATCTCTATGGATAGGAAGCGCAATGGGCTGGGTGCTTGTCATATTTGGTATGATAGGCGCGCTCAATGCGCTACAAGACCTTAGGGCGATGCGTGATATCAAGCTACTCCGTAAGAAATCATTACGACTTCACATTGGAAAAATTACTGGTGCTTATATAGCTGCATTCACAGCCTTTTTTGTGACTAATCAAATCTTGCCTTCATTATTGAGCTGGCTATTGCCAACCATTTTTGGTGTGATTTATATAACCTACTGGCTGCGTAAAACAAGAATTAAAAGAAAACCAACAGTTGGGTAGCGGTAATTTACGGTTGGGTAAGTTATGCTTTCGCGAAAGCGTATATAAATCCACTTTTACAGTATAAATCATAAAGCAAAGAGTATGAAAACGATTATCTTATTTATAGCGATGAGTATTGGGATGGCCTCGCAGGCACAAACACAATTTGAAAAAGGAATGCGCAAAGCATTTGATCTCTGGGAAGCAAAGCAGCTAGATGAAGCGTCCAACCTTTTTGAACGTATAGCAAATGCAGAAACAGATAACTGGTTACCTGCATATTATGTGGCTCAAATTGCCATAGCAAAAAGTTGGGAGGAGTTTGAAACTAGAGAAGAGACAGATTTGAAAGCTAACCTTGACAAAGCACAAGAATACATTAATTCAATGCGTTCTGTCCTCTATGAAAATCCATATGCAGATCATTTACAAGCGCAACTTTATACCGTTTGGGTTGCACACGATGGGACAAAGTATGGGATGAAATACGCAGGTACGGTAGGTGAGTTATACAGTAAAATGGTTAATAAGGAACCTGATAACCCTATTTTTATAGCTGCAAAGGCACAGTGGGATATGGGAAGTGCTCGTTATTTTGGTTCTTCTATAGAACCTTACTGTGCAGAATTACAACGTGCTATACGCCTTTTTCCTACCTTTAAGCCAGCAACAGAGTTTCACCCCAGCTATGGTCTTAAAGGAGCAAAGGAGGCAGCAGAGGCTTGCAGTAAATAATCTATGCAGATGAAGAGTTTTTTAAAAGAAATTGTAAGAGCAAATGTTGTAGGAGTTCTAATCTTTCTAGTACACGCGCTCATCTTATATATCTACGGGAATCCTTTTTACGGCGATAGTGCGGTTGCTTTTTTCTTACAAAATCAACTCTTTTCTGTAGTTCTTTATCTGGTTAATAACTATATAATTTATTATTACAGAGCTCAGTATTCTAAGAATTTCTGGACAATTGGAACGCTGTCAAAGGCAATTTTAAGCGGGATTGTTGGGACGCTTATTGCCGTATTTATCTTACGATTTTTGCTTGTCGTTTTTTATTACAATCAAAACTTTGAAACCTTTATAGCAAATGAAGGGGTAGATGATTATGTTTTACCCTTTGTTATTACTGCAATTGCAACGACATTGTTTTATGCTGTTATCTATTGGAAAAGTGTACAAGATTCTAAGGTCAAGCAGTCAAAGATTATTGCAGGAGCGGCCTCGGCAAAGTTTGATGCTCTTAAAAATCAGCTCGATCCTCACTTCCTTTTTAATAGTTTAAATGTTCTTGCCAGTCTTATTGAGGAGAATCCAAAACAAGCTACAAAATTTACGACTTCCCTTTCTAAGGTATATAGATACGTTCTAGAACAGAAGAATAAAGAGCTTGTTCCTCTAGAGGAAGAACTCTCATTTGCCAGAACGTATATGAATCTTATAAAAATGCGTTTTGAAGATAGTATCGTAGTAAATATTCCCGAACACGCTTCACACGGAGATTATAAGGTAGTACCGCTCTCTCTGCAATTACTACTAGAAAATGCTGTAAAACACAACCAAGTTACACCAAGCAAAAAGCTGCATATAACTATTTATGAAGAAGGGAATAGACTTTATATACAGAATAATATCCAAGAAAAACAAGTA
>CAWUIT010000217.1:0-4944 GCA_963922345.1 uncultured Dokdonia sp.
AATGTTTCAAAATATCTTTAGAATCCAAAAAATAGTACGTTATGGACACAAACAAAAAAAAGAAACACGCAGATTTTCAGGATCCTTATCGCCGTTCGTCTAATTTTAGCCGGACACTTCCTAAAGAAGATTTTACCATCGAAGGAGATGGAGAATTACACCTTGATAAAAAAGGAGAGTAGTTCTTGTCACTCAAACAGAAATGGTGGATTTATGGTATTCTAGGTGCGCTATGCTTAGGAGGCGGTTTAACGCTTGCTATCGAAGCTAGTCATTGGAAGCATAATGCTTTGTCTTGGATATACTGGACAGGTCTAGGCACTATTGGACTAAGTTTGCATTTGATAGGCGTATATCTTCTCATTAAAGCTGGAATAACCAAATATCAACTCGATCAATTATGAATAAAAGTCTCTCTAAGAGGCTTTTTTGTTTCAAATGGGGTGCGAGTAACTTTTGTAAGCCTTGATTCATTGTTAAACTTCTCAAAAGGCAATTCACAAAGTCTATTAATGCCAAGCGTATTTTTAAGTATTGCAATTACTTTTAAAATCACAACCAAAAAAATTAAAAACTATGGAAAGAGAAATTAAAGGCGGTTTTAAAACAATCAATCCGCACACAGAAAAAGAAATTGAGTCATACACTTATTTTACAAATGAGGAAATGATGGACGCGCTGGACAATTGTCACAATGCATTTTTGGAGTGGCGTAAAGTGCCTATTGAGCAAAGGGCAGAAGTCGTAAAAAAAATAGGTGAGCAATTAAAAGCACACAAAAAAGAACTTGTACAATTGATGACTGATGAAATGGGAAAAGTAACTGCCCAAGGAGAGTCAGAAATTGACCTTTGTATTGGTATTGCAGAGTACACAGCAACGAGTGGAATTAAAGAATTAGAACCTGAAGAACGATCTTTACCAGATGGTGGCAAAGGCATTGTTACATATGTTCCTAAAGGCGTAATCTATAGCATACAACCGTGGAATTTTCCAGCATACCAACCATTACGCGTGGCAATTGGAAATCTACTCGCTGGAAATGGAGTACTCTTAAAGCACGCAGAAAATGTAACGGGTAGCGCGCTACTTGTTGAAGAAATCTTACGTAAAGCTGGAGTTCCAGAAGGATTATTTAAAGTGATCATTATTGACCACGATCAATCTAATGAGCTTATTAAAAGTGATAAAATAAGAGGAGTAACATTTACCGGTAGTTCTTCAGGAGGTAGAAAAGTAGCTGAAGTTGCAGGCGCTGCGATTAAAAAGACCGTATTAGAATTAGGAAGTAATGATGCCTATTTGGTACTAGATGATGCAGATGTAGAAGCAGCCGTAGAAGCTTGTGTACAAGGTAGAATTATTAATAACGGTGAGACATGTATTGCTGCAAAACGTTTTGTAGTGGTAGATAGCGTTTATGATGCTTTTAAAGAAGGCTTCGTAAAAGGAATGAAAGATGTTGTGATGGGAGACCCTAATAATGATGATACCCAGTTAGGACCTATTGCACGTGAAGACTTACGTTCATTATTAAGTGATCAAGTCAAAGAAAGCGTCGATAAAGGAGCCAAAATTGAAGTAGGAGGGGAAGTTCCTAATCAACAAGGATTTTATTATCCCTCAACAGTATTAAGTGAAGTTACTCCTGGACAACCAGCATATGATGATGAACTTTTTGGACCTGTAGCCTCATTAATACGAGCTAAGGATAATGAAGATGCCATGCGCATTGCAAATGATAGCCGTTTTGGTCTAGGTGGTGGAATTTTCTCAAAAAATGAGGAGAAAGCCATAGAACTTGCTCAAAAGCATTTTGATACAGGAATGGTATTTATTAACTCATACGGACTTGCACAACCTATGATGCCCTTTGGTGGTGTAAAAGATTCTGGGTATGGTAGAGAGCACGGAGGATTCGGGATTAAAGAATTTGTAAATGCAAAGTCTGTACTGTTAGTAGAATCAGATTAATATGAGTTATAAAGAATCATTTTTAAGAGAAGCAATTGCACTTGCACAGGAGGGAAAAGAGACAAAAGGTGGTGGCGCATTTGGAGCATTGATAACCAAAAATGATAAAATTATATCTTCCTGCTACAATTTAGTAGGTGCAAGTAATGATCCCACACAACACGCCGAGTTGCGATGTATACAAAAGGCTGCACAAGTTCTGAAAACTAAAGATTTATCAGATTGCGAACTTTATACCAGCTGTGTACCCTGTATGATGTGTTTAGGAGCTGTAAAATGGGCACGATTTAAGAATGTCTATTACGGAGCAACGGCTCAAATGGCAAAAGATGCAGGGTTCATCTATAGTGATATGTACTATGCTCGCCCAGAAGATTTGAGAGATTACGAATTTAATATGCATCAGCATCTTTCAGAAGAGGCTGCAGCGGTTTGGGAAGATCATAAATAATTCAATTACGCTTTCGCGAAAGCGAATAAATAAACACTTAAAGCTTCGAGAGAACTACTCTCGGAGCTTTCTTTTTGATCCAAATTAATATAACGAGTGATATGGCTGCACAAGAGGAGAAGCCCACAAAGAGTGGGAGGGTAGTGTACTCTACAAATCTTCCAATAAATGTACTTATAGGTACAGCCATAAGCGTCGAAATTAACCCTGTGATCGCAGCTCCGATTCCGGCTATATGACCTACAGGCTCCATTGCTAGTGCTCGCAAATTGCCAAACATAAACCCAATGCAAAAAAACTGAATCGCAAAAAACATAATAAGGACCCCAATCGAAGGTCGCAAAACAGCGTGAAATAATACGACATAGAGTAGTGACACACAAAAGAAGCCTATAAGTGAGCCCGTTACTATCTTTTCCATACCAAAACGTACCACAAAAGTAGCGTTAAGTAGGATTGCCGCGCCTATAGATGCTGCAAGCCCCGCAAAAATAAAGGGAAACTCATCTACGAGGCCATATTGATTTTGAAAGATCTGCTGGCTAGCGCTTATATATACGAGAAAAGAGCCAACAATAAATCCCTGAATGATGGTAAACCCCATTGTACGACGGTATTTAATAGTTTCAAAAAAACCTTTTGATATACGCGTTACAGAAAATGGAATTCTATTAGCAGGTCGTAGAGTCTCTCGCTGGCGTTTCCAGAACCAAACCATTACTGCTAGGCTTATAAGAACTTGAACCACAAAAATGGCTTGCCAGTTCCAGATATCCAGAATGACTTTTCCCATAGCAGGAGCAACGATGGGAATGAGTAAAAATACAACGGTCACAAAGGACATAATACGAGCCATATAATCTCCCTCGTAGAGATCCCGAATAATGGCTATGCAAATTGTTCGCGGTGCAGAAAGTCCAATGCCCTGTAGAATCCTTCCTAAAATCATTACTTCAAATGATCGCGTGTAAATACATATGATACTGGCGATTATAAAAATAAAAAAACCTATATATACAGAAGATTTACGACCCTTAGCATCTGCAAGGGGTCCAAAAACAAGAGGTCCCAGACCCAAACCAAGAAAGATCATGGTAACCAGTAATTGGTTATCTGCTGGAGTGGTAGTATCAATAGCTTCACCTATGATATCTAGGGCAGGTAAAAGCGCGTCAATAGATAATGCAGTGACAGACATTAGGGCTGCCATAAGTGCAATAAATTCTATTTGAGATCCTCGGTTTTTAAGCATAGTGCAAAAATACAAGAACGGTAAGCGGGAGATTCATTATTTTAGTAAAAAGAGAAGTGCGATGCGATATTTAATAGTAATACTAATGATGGTGTGCTTGACCTCCTGTGGTAGTAAGCAAGTAAGTACCGGCGAGAATAAACAAAATCAAGAGTTGGTTAACAGTAAGATTGCTCAGAAGGATTTCAAAATTGACGCTACGTGGGCTTATCCGCTGGCTAGTAATACACTCAATCAGCTTGGTGCAAATAATGGCCTTGGGGTAGGCAATAACGGTAGTCGCATCAATTTACAAGGGAATAGTGACTACCTCAAAATTGAAAATGATAGTGCTTATGGGGATTTATCCTATTTTGGTGAGCGGCGTTTTAGTGGTGGGTACAATACACCTAATGGAATCCTATTTAGAAATCGCTTAGAGGATTATAGCGCGACCTTTAATGAAAAGAAGCAGCGCCACGAAATTTCCTTTAGAGTAAGTCATCAGACAGAGTC
Organism: uncultured Dokdonia sp.; assembly: GCA_963922345.1. Taxonomy (GTDB): domain Bacteria; phylum Bacteroidota; class Bacteroidia; order Flavobacteriales; family Flavobacteriaceae; genus Dokdonia. The sequence continues at coordinate 4,173 of CAWUIT010000217.1, forward strand.
GTTTGACATTAATCTGGATGTCTATAGTTCCGGAAATTCTCATATTACGGTAAGCAGCGCATATCGCACAACGATTAAATATGACGGAAATATAGCAATAGAGGAGTAGTGTATATACGCTTTCGCGAAAGCAAAAGAAAAAATTTCACCAGTAAATTAATAGAATGATAGTAGGAGGAATAGATGGTTGCCGAAAGGGATGGCTCTATATTTATTATACAAAAGGGACATATGCATACAAGGTTATTGAGCATCTTTCTGAACTTATGGAATGGAAAAATAAAGCAGCCCGCATTCTAATCGATATGCCTATTGGTCTAACTACAAAAACGTTTACACGTACAATTGAAGCAAAGATGCGCAAAGAGTTAGGGCGGCGAAGTGCAACCGTTTTTAATGCTCCAGTACGTGCAGCCGTCTATTCCCAATCTAAAGCAGAGGCACGGGCTGTAAATAAGGAAATTACGGGTAAGAGTCTTTCTGAGCAAAGCCTGAATATTACGCCAAAAATTAAGGAGTTAGATACATTCATAACTCAGACTGGAAATCAATTTAAATTTTATGAGAGTCATCCAGAAATATGTTTTAAGCATCTTTCTGGTGATATTGTGTTATCAAAAAAAGCTACTGCCACGGGAATCAATGAGCGGTTATCCATTTTGCGACAGTACGATACTCGGGTAGATGCAGTTTATGATACGATCTTGACCAGAGAAATACGTAAACACGTCAAAAGAGATGATATAGTAGATGCGTTGTGTTTATGCCTAGT
>CAWUIT010000218.1:0-4924 GCA_963922345.1 uncultured Dokdonia sp.
AGATTTACAAAAGAGCAGGAGCAGCAAGAAGAGACAAATGATGATCAAACTACAGATGATCAGTCGGAGGAGACTACCGAGGAAGAAACAGCTGAAGATAACAACACAGATGATCAATCAATAGAGATCGCTGTAGAAGAGCAAGATCCTTTTGTTGAAGAGAGCGTTCTTGAATCATTTACAATCGTTCAAAATAATGCGAGTGGTCAACTTGAAATTTACAATCCTAACAATATTGTTGTAAATGACGTTGCTATTTTTGACCTAACAGGAAAGCAAATATTCAATGAAGTAAATTTAGGTAGCCAAGTAGAATATACTTTCCCTACTCGCAATATTGCAACAGGGATTTACATTGTACAATTTGTAACTCAAGACGGTTTAACAAAAGGTCGTAAAATAAGCGTAGTAAACTAAGAGTTTTTTATGGAGGAATATATGATTCCTTGCCTCAACAAGAAGTACTTAGGGTTTGAGTGTATGGGTTGTGGTATCCAGAGATCAATCTCCTTACTTATTGATGGTAATTTTATAAAAGCATTTTATATGTACCCAGCAATCTATCCTTTGATAGCTTTGCTGGGTTTTTTGCTATTAAATCAATTTACCAATAGTAAGATAGCCAATAAGGGTGTTATTTTTTTTTCTATCTTAACCGTCGCTACTATAGTAATTAGCTATTTAATTAAAATTTTAAACTAACCAATTAGAAAATGGAAAACAGAAAACTACCTAACGTAACAATTTCACTTGTCCTCGGGATCATATCATTTATAGCTTGTTGTTTCTCTTGGGGAATTGGAGGCGTGCTACTCTCTGGTATTGCGCTTTTTTTAGCAAATAAAGACAAGAAAACTTATGAACTTGCTCCAGATGATTACGATAATTATGGACAGTTAAAAACAGCGAGAATAATCGCAATAATAGGTTTAGTATTAGGAATACTTACATTGTTGATGATTATTGGTATGCTAGTCGCCTTTGGAGGTCTAGAAGGTATGCAAGAATGGCAACAGCAGCAGCTTGAGCAGGCAGGTATGAATTCATAACTAGAAAAATATATCTATAAATAAAGGGCTCCGTTGGAGCCCTTTATTATCTATAAAACCAATAGATTTATTTATTCCTTTTCAAATTGCTTAAGCGTTTTGATAATAATAGCCACGCAATCCAAAAGTTCCTCTTTGGTCATTACTAGAGGTGGTGCAAACCTTATTATATTACCATGAGTAGGTTTTGCTAGAAGGCCATTATCTCTCAAAGCAATACAGATATCCCAAGCAGTAGAGCTGTCTTCTGTATCGTTAATTAAGATAGCATTAAGTAAACCTTTCCCTCTCACACCATTTACAATGGAACTACTAGAAATATATTCTGTAAGGTGCTCTCTAAAGATCTCTCCTAGCTCCTGAGCATTCTCTGCAAGTTTCTCATTTTTAATCACCTCAAGAGCGGCTATACCCACGGCTGCGGCGATAGGATTTCCACCAAATGTGCTACCGTGATTACCAGGTCTAATAACATTCATAATAGTATCATTTGCAAGTACTGCTGAAACTGGATAAGCTCCACCAGAAAGTGCCTTTCCTAATATAAGTATATCAGCCTTTACATCTGGAGTACCAGAACAATGTTTATCACTACAACTGCAGTTTCCACAAGTGGCAAGTAACCTACCCGTTCTTGCAATTCCTGTTTGAACCTCGTCTGCAATAAATAACACGTTGTGCTTTTCACAAAGTTCTTTTGCAGCACTTAGATAACCCTCACTTGGTACATAAACTCCGGCTTCACCTTGAATAGGTTCAACCAGAAAGCCTGCAATATTTGAACTACTAGAAAGTGCTTGTTCAAGTGCTTGCAAATTATCGTATTCGATCTTTATAAAGCCTTTAGTATAAGGGCCAAAATTTTTACGTGCTACTGGATCATTAGAAAATGAAATAATAGTTGTAGTACGGCCGTGAAAGTTATTTTCACAAACTATGATCTCTGCTTCATTTTCAGGTATACCCTTTACTTCATAAGCCCATTTTCTACAGATTTTCAAAGCTGTCTCAACCGCTTCGGCACCTGTATTCATAGGTAATAGCTTGTCATAATTAAATGTTTCTGTGGCGTACTTCTCAAACTTGCCTAACATATCATTGTAGAACGCTCTTGATGTTAAAGTAAGCGTTTGAGCTTGACTTGTCATTGCGTTTACTATTTCTGGATGGCAATGACCTTGATTTACTGCAGAATATGCAGATAAAAAATCATAATATTTTTTTCCTTCAACATCCCAAACATAAACACCTTCACCTTTACTTAATACTACAGGTAGAGGGTGATAATTGTGTGCTCCATATTTTTCTTCTAGTGCGATCGCATCTTGCGAGGTGAGCTGGTCCATAGTGGCCATAATTGTAAATTTTAAAAATTAGAAAAATGCAATTCCTACTATACCTTTATTCTTTCGAAAGCTCGAAAATTCAGCGGAGGAGAGAAATCATCCCGTATCAAGACCCTAAAATTACGAATTATAAAGGACGGGTAAAAACCTTCTACACAATCTAGAATTGTTCTATTTTTGCGCATATGGGTAGACGTAAAACCAATCGAAAAATATTTGATAATATCGAAGTTACAGATGCTGGGGCTAAGGGTAAAGCTATAGGTCACGCACCCGATGGGAAAGTAATTTTTATAAATAACGCAGTACCGGGCGATACTGTGACAGTACAAACTACAAAGAAGCGCAAAGCTTATTATGAGGGCACTGCAATTGAGGTTACTACGCTTTCGCGAAAGCGAACTACTCCTGTTTGCCAGCATTTTGATGCTTGTGGAGGCTGCAAGTGGCAGCATATGGAATACAAATACCAACTTGAATACAAGCAGCAAGAGGTTGAAAATAATTTGAAACGAATAGGCAAAGTAGAATTACCAGAAATCACCCCCATCGCAGGAAGTGCTGAACAATATTTTTATCGTAACAAAATGGAATTTGGGTTTTCAGACTCAAAATGGTTAACTCTTGACCAGATACGCTCAGAAGAAGTCATTGAAGACCGCAATGCTCTGGGTTTCCATATTGCGGGGATGTGGGATAAAATTTTGGATGTCGAAAAATGTCATCTACAGCGGGATCCAAGCAATGCTATAAGAAACGGTATAAAAAGATTTGCAACAGATCATAACTTACCATTTTATAATGCCAGAAATCAAGAGGGGCTTTTACGCACCTTAATGATTAGAACATCTACTACTGGCGAGGTGATGGTTTTAATTCAGTTCTATTACGACGCAAAAGAACAACGAGAATTATTACTAAATTATGTAAAAGAAACTTGGCCAGAAATCACCTCCCTCCTCTATGTTATTAATTCTAAAGGTAATGACACTATCTACGATCAGGAAGTGGTCTGTTATCACGGTCGAGACCATATTTTTGAAAAGATGGAAGGACTTATGTTTAAAGTTAATGCAAAATCTTTCTATCAAACCAATTCAGAACAAGCTTACGAACTCTATAAAATTACAAGAGACTTTGCAGGACTTACGGGCAATGAGCTAGTTTATGATTTATATACTGGAACGGGTACAATCGCGCAGTTTGTCGCAAAAAAAGCTCGCAAGGTAGTAGGTGTTGAAGCCGTTCCAGATGCTATTGAAGCAGCCAAAGAAAATGCAAAGTTAAACAACATTACAAATGCAGAATTTTATGTAGGAGACATGAAAAAAGTCTTCAACACAGAGTTTATAAACACACACGGAGCGCCAGACATAATTATTACAGATCCACCTAGGGACGGTATGCACGCAGACGTTGTACAACAAATCATAAATATAAGTCCAGAGAAAGTAGTGTATGTGAGCTGTAACAGTGCAACACAAGCTAGAGATCTTGCGTTATTAGATGATTATTATAAAGTTACAAAAGTACAGCCTGTTGATATGTTCCCACAGACACATCACGTTGAGAATGTAGTTTTACTTGAACGTAGATAATATGAAAAGGGTTTTACTCATTATTATTTTGGTTTGCTGTTTTGGACAGAGCTCTTGTGAGCGCGACGATATTTGTGCAGAGACAACACCCACCACTCCGTTATTAATTATACGCTTTTACGATGCAGATAATCCGGCGGCATTAAAAGCACCTAACAACTTATCTATAATTACCTTAGACCCCGCAGAGGAATCACTTTTTCTAGAAACAAGTTCTGCCAGTATAGCGATTCCACTACGTACTACAGATAATACGACAACATATGCTTTTACGGTAAATTCAAATGAGGATGATATTGAACCTCAGAATGAAGATATAGTCACATTTACATATCTAATAGAACAAGAATATGTTAATAAGGCTTGCGGTTTTAGAGTAATTTATAGCGACCTAGATAATGGAGTTATATCACAAGAAGATGGACCTTGGATACAAAATATAGATATTGAAAATGCAATTATAAATGATCAAGCACAAGCACATATTAGCATTTTCCATTAGTATTCTAAGTTTTTTATCTAGTATTTGCAATGCTCAAAATACTACCGAAGGAGAAACTATAAAAGATACCGTAGCGATTACTCAAGATTACTATGGTCTGCGAGTGGGTATAGACCTTTCAAAACCTATAAGATCATTTTTTGACGATACATACTCTGGACTAGAGCTTGTAAGCGACTTTAGAATCAAAAAAAACTATTACATAGCGGCAGAACTTGGCAATGAATCTCGCACGCTTGAACTTCCTAATATTATAAATACTACACAAGGAAGTTACCTCAAAGCGGGTATAAATTATAACACCTATGAAAACTGGTTCGGTATGAACAACCTAATCTACGCGGGAGCTAGGGTAGGTGTTTCTACCTTTAGTCAAGAGTTAGAAAGCTTTACAATTTATACAACCGATCCTTTTTTTGGTGATGATAC
>CAWUIT010000219.1:0-4902 GCA_963922345.1 uncultured Dokdonia sp.
GTAATATGAAAGTAGCCTTTATGCCTTGGAAAGGGTATAACTTTGAGGATGCAATTGTAATATCAGAAAAAGTAGTACGTGACGATATATTCACTTCTATACACATTGATGAGTATTCTCTAGATGTAAGAGATACGAAGCTTGGTAATGAAGAACTTACTAATGATATCCCTAACGTTTCAGAAGAGGCAACAAAAGACCTTGATGAACATGGTATGATCCGCATAGGTGCCGAAGTAAAACCTGGAGATATATTAATAGGTAAGATTACTCCTAAAGGAGAATCAGATCCTACTCCAGAGGAAAAACTACTTCGTGCCATCTTTGGTGATAAAGCAGGAGACGTAAAAGATGCTTCCCTTAAAGCATCACCATCTTTACATGGTGTAGTAATAAACAAGAAATTGTTTGCTAGAGCTATTAAAGACAAGCGTAAGCGTGCAAAAGATAAAGAAGACATCGCAATACTTGAAGATCAGTATGATGTGAAGTTTGATGAATTGCAAGCGGTTCTAGTTGAAAAGCTTTTTAAGCTTGTAAATGGTAAGACTGCTCAAGGAGTGATGAATGATCTAGGTGAAGAAGTTCTTCCTAAAGGCAAGAAGTTTACCTTAAAGATGCTTAATTCTGTAGAGGATTATACACACCTAACGCAAGGAACGTGGACTACAGATGATAAGACTAATGCACTTGTTGCAGATTTATTACATAATTACAAGATCAAAGAAAATGATCTACAAGGAAACTTACGTCGTGAGAAATTTACAATCTCAGTAGGAGATGAGCTACCAGCTGGTATCATCAAGCTTGCTAAGGTTTATATTGCTAAAAAACGTAAGCTCAAAGTAGGAGATAAGATGGCGGGACGTCACGGTAACAAAGGTATCGTTGCACGTATCGTACGTCAAGAGGATATGCCATTCCTTGAGGATGGAACTCCAGTAGACATTGTTCTTAACCCACTAGGTGTACCATCACGTATGAATATTGGTCAGATTTATGAGACCGTATTAGGATGGGCAGGTCAAAAATTAGAAAGAACTTATGCGACGCCTATATTTGATGGAGCAACACTAGATCAGATTAATGCACTTACAGACGAGGCAGGTATTCCACGTTTTGGTCATACATATTTATATGACGGAGGTACGGGAGATCGTTTTGATCAACCAGCAACTGTAGGAGTGATCTATATGCTTAAGTTAGGGCATATGGTAGACGATAAGATGCACGCGCGTTCTATCGGGCCGTACTCTCTAATTACTCAGCAACCTCTTGGAGGTAAAGCGCAGTTTGGAGGGCAACGTTTTGGTGAGATGGAAGTTTGGGCACTTGAGGCCTATGGAGCTTCAGCGACATTGCGTGAGATCTTAACAGTAAAATCTGATGACGTGATTGGTCGTGCTAAGACTTATGAAAGTATTGTGAAAGGAGAGCCTATGCCAGAGCCGGGTCTTCCAGAATCTTTCAATGTATTGATGCACGAGCTTAAAGGACTGGGACTAGACATTCGTCTAGAAGAAAAGTAAATGGTTTTTGGAAAGTGGGGTCTTTCGGGATTCCGCTTTCGCGAAAGCGTAATAAAAACTATTTACAACAATAATTAATTCGACATAGATAGAATTATGGCAAGAAATAATGATAATGTACAGCAGCCGAAGTTTAACGCGATCTCAATTGGTCTTGCGTCTCCAGAATCAATTTTAGGAGCCTCAAGAGGAGAAGTTTTAAAGCCGGAAACAATTAACTACAGAACGCACAAGCCAGAGCGTGATGGGTTATTCTGTGAGCGTATTTTTGGTCCTGTAAAGGATTACGAGTGTGCTTGTGGTAAATATAAAAGAATACGTTACAAGGGGATCGTTTGTGACCGTTGTGGTGTGGAGGTGACAGAAAAGAAAGTACGTCGTGATCGTGTAGGGCACATTAACCTTGTGGTACCTGTAGCTCACATCTGGTACTTTAGATCTTTACCTAACAAAATAGGATATTTACTTGGTCTACCATCTAAGAAATTAGATATGATCATTTATTACGAGCGTTACGTGGTTATCCAACCAGGTATTGCAAAAACAGAAGAGGGAGAAGATCTTAAGAAGATGGACTTCTTGACTGAAGAAGAGTATCTAAACATATTAGATAGTGTTCCTCAGGAGAATTTATATCTTGATGATGATGATCCAAATAAATTCATCGCCAAAATGGGTGCTGAGTGTTTGATTGAACTTTTAAGAAGAATAGATCTTAATGAGCTTTCTTACGAGTTGCGTCACAAGGCAAATAACGAGACGTCTAAACAACGTAAAACGGAGGCACTTAAACGTCTTCAAGTTGTAGAGGCACTAAGAGATGCAAATAAAAACCGTGAGAATCTTCCAGAATGGATGATTATGAAAGTGGTACCAGTAATTCCACCAGAATTACGCCCACTAGTACCACTAGATGGAGGTCGTTTTGCAACATCAGATCTTAATGATCTATATCGTCGTGTTATTATACGTAATAACCGTTTGAAGCGTTTGATGGAAATCAAAGCACCAGAGGTTATCTTACGTAATGAAAAGCGTATGCTACAGGAGTCTGTAGATTCACTTTTTGATAATACGCGTAAGTCATCTGCGGTAAAAACAGATTCTAATAGACCATTAAAGTCTCTTTCTGATTCTTTAAAAGGGAAGCAAGGTCGTTTCCGTCAAAACTTACTTGGGAAACGTGTAGATTACTCAGCACGTTCAGTAATTGTTGTAGGACCAGAACTGAAATTATTTGAATGTGGTCTTCCTAAGGGAATGGCTGCAGAGCTTTACAAGCCTTTTGTAATTCGCAAGCTTATTGAGCGCGGGATTGTAAAAACGGTGAAGTCTGCAAAGAAAATTATTGATAAAAAGGAACCTGTGGTGTGGGATATACTAGAGAATGTTCTCAAAGGGCATCCAGTACTTCTTAACCGTGCTCCTACGCTTCACCGATTAGGTATACAGGCATTCCAGCCAAAACTTATCGAAGGTAAGGCGATACAATTACACCCACTTGTGTGTACAGCATTTAACGCCGATTTTGACGGTGACCAGATGGCAGTACACTTACCACTTGGGCCAGAGGCTATTCTTGAGGCGCAGTTATTAATGCTAGCATCTCACAATATCTTAAATCCTGCAAACGGTGCTCCAGTAGCAGTACCTTCTCAGGATATGGTATTAGGTCTTTACTATATGACTAAGGCCAGAAAGTCTACAAAAGAGTTTCATGTTAAAGGTGAAGGAATTACTTTCTACTCTGCAGAAGAGGTTAATATTGCATACAACGAGAAGCGTGTTGATATAAACGCGATTATTAAGGTACGTGCAAAAGACTTTAATGAAAACAAAGAGCTCGTTTATAAAGTAATTGAAACTACGGTAGGACGTGTATTATTTAATGAAGCTGTACCAGAAGCAGCTGGTTATATTAATGAAGTATTGACTAAAAAATCACTTCGTGATATTATAGGTCGTATTTTAAAAGTAACTAGCGTACCTGCAACAGCAGATTTCCTTGATCGCATAAAAACTATGGGGTACGGATTTGCATTCCGCGGTGGTTTATCTTTCTCACTTGGTGATATTATTATCCCAGAAGAGAAGCACTCAATGATCGATGAGGCAAATGAGCAGGTAGAAGGAATTACAGGCTCTTATAATATGGGTCTTATTACAAATACGGAGCGTTATAACCAAGTTATTGATGTTTGGACATCTACCAATGCGACGCTTACGGAACTTTCTATGAAACGTATCCGTGAAGACCAGCAAGGGTTCAACTCGGTGTATATGATGCTTGATTCTGGAGCACGTGGATCTAAAGAACAGATTCGCCAGCTTACAGGTATGCGTGGTCTAATGGCTAAGCCTAAAAAGTCAAATGATGGTGGTGGAGCAATTATTGAAAACCCGATTCTTTCGAACTTTAAGGAAGGTCTTTCGATTCTTGAATACTTTATTTCTACACACGGTGCACGTAAAGGTCTTGCAGATACCGCACTTAAAACGGCAGATGCAGGATATTTAACACGTCGTCTCGTAGATGTATCCCAAGATGTGATTATAAACAGCACAGATTGTGGAACATTACGTGGTGTAGAGGTTGCAGCTTTAAAGAAAAATGAAGAAGTAATCGAGAAACTTAGCGCTCGTATTGTAGGTCGTACGTCTCTTAATGATGTTATCAACCCTCTTACTAACGAAGTAATTGTAGAAGCTGGTGTTGAGATCAATGAGGATATCGCTGATGCAATCGGTGAAGCTCCTATTGAAACGGTAGAAGTGAGATCTGCTCTTACTTGTGAAGCTAAAAAAGGTATTTGTGTGAAGTGTTATGGTCGCAATCTAGCGACTAATAAGACTGTGCAAATGGGTGAAGCTGTTGGAGTAGTTGCAGCACAGTCTATTGGAGAACCAGGAACACAGCTTACGTTACGTACTTTCCACGTGGGAGGTGTTGCAGGAGGTGTGTCTGAAGATTCGAACGTGACTGCAAAGTTTGCTGGAAAACTCGAGATAGAAGACCTTAAGACGGTAATGGGCGAAGATGCAGAAGGTAATCCTGCAGAAATCGTAATCTCACGTACCTCTGAAGCAAAAGTATCTGATCCTAAGACAGGAATTACACTAAGTACAAATACGATACCCTACGGTTCTCAATTATTTGCACAGTCTGGTGATAAAGTAAAAGCTGGAGATGTAATTTGTAAATGGGATCCATTTAACGGTGTTGTTATATCAGAATTTGCTGGAAAGATTAAGTTTGAGTCTATTGAACAAGGTATTACTTACCGCGTAGAGACAGATGAGCAAACAGGTTTCCAAGAGAAAGTAATTTCTGAATCTAGAGATAAGAAAAAGATACCAACATTAATCATTGAGG
>CAWUIT010000220.1:0-4898 GCA_963922345.1 uncultured Dokdonia sp.
TGCCATACACGTATCCCCAAAACTCAATACAGAAAAAAAAGAAACAGCATATCTCAAAATGCTGCTTACTTGTCTGCAAGATCCAGAGGCGACAAAGCACGTAGGGAACATTTATGAAATTAAAAGCGAACGTGAACCTATTCTTATAGATCAATCTGAAGATTTACTAAGTCCGCTACTGGCTATTCACTATGTTCAGCTCGTTAAAAGGATTGTTCAAAAAGGATTACGTAAGACCTATTATCGTGAGACCAAGACATTACAATCTCGTGTAAAAGGTAAACTTCTGGTAAGTCAAACTATCAAGCACCACACCTTACGTAATGAACCATTAAAGGCTAAATGTAGTTTTGATGTTTTTGGTGTAGACCACCCAGAAAATCAATTGCTCAAAGCAGCTTTAATATATGTAAAAACATATTTGTCTCAGTTTCCAGAATATGCCGCGATAGCTGGTCCAGCGTTACAATATTGCCTGCCAGCATTTCGAGAAGTAAACGTTCCAAAAGATATTAGCTCACTCAAACACTTTAAGACATCTCCATTTTTTGCAAATTATAAGCAGGCCCTTACTACTGCGAGAGTTGTTTTGAATCATTACAGTCATAGCACAAGATCTAGTGAAACAGGAAAGATTAAAACACTTCCTTATTGGATTAATATGGCACTATTGTTTGAATTATATGTTTTTACGCTATTGCGAAAAGAGTTTGGAAATCAAGTAATTTATCAATTCAAGTCGAACTATCAAGAACTTGATTTTCTCCTAAATACTCCAGATTATAAGCTCGTTATAGATACAAAGTACAAACCTAAATATGAAGAATATAATATTGGAAAAGATGATATAAGGCAATTAAGTGGCTACGCCAGAATGAAGAGTGTTTACACCCAACTCAATGTTGAAGAAGATGAAGTAATAAAATGTCTCGTAATTTATTCTCGACCACTTGATATTATTTCTGAGAGCGAAAAAGTAATCCTAAATAATAAACAAGCAGATAATAGATATGTGGGCTTTTATAAACTTGGCGTTTCTATGCCAGAGATTTAATAATATTCCATATTCGAATACAGAATATAAGCATATATTTAATTGATTTTGAATGTTTAATTACCTATTATTGCATATTCGAATATGGAATAATAAATATTATGAAGTATAAGCACCAAATAATGAGTCCGCAAGATGTGGTGATTTTATTAAAAATCATTGCACTGGATGATAACAGTTGGCAACAACTAGATCTTGCAGACGCCTTAGGTATCAGCCAGTCTGAGGTAAGTAAATCTATTGTGCGTTCTAAATATGCAAGGCTCATAGGTCCTTCTGGAAAAGAAGTGTTTAGAATGGCCTTACTGGATTTCTTAAAGTCTGGGATAGCCTATGTTTTTCCGCAACATCCAGGTGCTATTGTTAGAGGAGTTCCTACGGCGCACAGTGCTCCACCGCTCAAGGAACATATTGTGAGTAATGAACATTATGTATGGCCCTCTGCAAGAGGTAAATCGAGAGGTCAGGCTATAGAACCCCTATATCCATCTGTAGTAAAAGCAATAGAGAATGATGCTACACTTTATGCACTTCTAGCACTCGTAGACGCTATGAGAGTGGGACGCGCTCGAGAGAAGGAAATAGCATTAAAAGAACTAGAAAAACGTGTACTACATCAAAAGGGTACAAATGATTTATTGCTAGTTTAATGAAATCTATAGAAATAAATAAAGAAGCTATTGAGCTTGTCGCAATTGGATTAAAGGATCTCAAAGATGATATGGTCTTTGTAGGCGGCGCTATCGTAAGCCTATACGCAGATTATCCTACAGGAGAAGAAATACGAGTAACCTCAGACATAGATATGACAACAGAGATTGCTCATTTTCAAGAATGGGCTGTACTTAATGACCAGTTAATCGCTCGTAAGTTTAATCCAGATCCTCAAGGTCACGCGATGATACGCTACACCTACAAAGATATTCCTGTAGATATTATTCCTAACGGAGCAGAAATAGCAGTAGGTGAGACAAATAGGTGGTATGCATTTGGATATGATGATGTAAGGACAGTCAAAGTAAACTCTCAAGAAATACAAATTTTTGGACCTGCTATTTTTATAGCAACTAAGTTTGAAGCTTTTAAAAACAGAGGCCGTGATTATCGCACAAGTCACGATATAGAAGATATCATTTTTGTCCTTCAAAATAATGAAGGAATTGTAGAAGATATTGCAAACACTCACGGAGAGGTTATTACATTTTTGAAGGAACAATTAAACCTATTAATAACGACTCCCAGTAGCGATGAAATGCTAGCAGCCCATATTCACCCTGAACAGCTCGCCGAGAGTCTTCCTATTCTCAAAGCTATTATTAACGCCATAATTAAGTTATAAATGTCATTTAACGAACTCAACAGTGTAGAACATTATATTATCCATAAACTCACAGGGACCAATTTAAATGACAATCAGGCCAGTGAGCCACCTACACAGTTTGCAGATAGATGGACATTTATTCCAGCTAAGGAACTAGATCGAGGTACAAATGAAGTACTAGTAGAGTCACTCTTAAGGGAGGCACTTATACGTCTCAATCCAGAAATCGCAACAAATCCTTTACTGGCAGATGAAGTGATTTATAAACTGAGAGCGGTATTGATTACGGTCAATCAAACAGGATTAGTCCGTGCAAACGAGGAATTCCATAAATGGCTACGTGGAGATAAGACGATGCCTTTCGGCGAAAATAATCGACACGTACCCGTACGTCTTATTTCTTATGACGACCACGCTGAGAATTCTTATATCGCCACTAGCCAATATCGTGTACACCATCGAGAAACAAAAATTCCAGATGTTGTTTTATTGATTAATGGCATACCCGTTGTAATAGGAGAAGCCAAAACACCGATACGATCTTCTATCACTTGGCTAGATGGAGCGCACGAAGTACACGAGATTTATGAAAATGCCGTCCCTCAATTATTTGTTCCTAATATTCTATCTTTTGCAACAGAAGGAAAGGAAATGTTTTATGGCGCTATACGCACTCCACTAGAGTTTTGGTCACCCTGGCGCCTAGAAGATACCGATAATGCCCTAGCAAAAAGTGTAGGTTTAGGAGAGATCGGACCTGAACTTTCTAATTTACTGCATCCCACACGACTCTTAGATATCCTTAAAAACTTTTCTCTTTTCACAACAAATAAAAAGAATCAACGGATAAAAATTATTTGCCGTTTCCAACAATATGAAGGGGCAAATAAGATAGTAGAACGCGTAAAGGAAGGCAAGGTCAAAAAAGGATTGATTTGGCATTTTCAAGGATCTGGAAAATCATTACTAATGGTTTTTGCAGCGCAAAAACTTCGTAAATCTCCAGAACTAAAAAGTCCTACCGTTCTCGTACTAGTAGATCGTACAGATCTGGACACACAAATCTCAGGAACCTTCAACGCTGCAGATATTGCAAATGTGGAGACGACGGATAACATACGGGATCTCCAACGGATGTTAGAAAATGATACACGTAAGATTATCATATCAATGATTTTCAAATTTAGAGATGCGCAGCCCAATATGAATACACGTGATAATATCATTGTATTAATTGACGAAGCTCACAGAACACAAGAAGGAGATTTAGGAAGACAGATGCGTGCCGCTTTACCTAATGCTTTTCTATTTGGTCTTACGGGAACTCCAGTAAACAAAGCGGATAAGAATACCTTTTGGGCCTTTGGAGCTCCAGAAGATAAAGGTGGGTATATGTCCCGTTACACCTTTCACGACAGTATAAGAGACAACGCTACCTTACCACTGCATTTTGAACCTAGACTGGTAGATGTACACGTAGATAAAGAGACCATAGACGAGACTTTTAAAAACTTTGTAGAAAGCGCTGCGCTTAAAGATGAGGAAGCCGATGCTCTAAATAAAAAAGCGGCAAAGATGGCTGCCTTTCTTAAGGCTTCGGAGCGCGTTGAAAAAATTGTAAAAGATATTGCCGTTCACTTTCGTGAAAAAGTAGCTCCCAACGGTTTTAAGGCAATGATTGTAACTCCAGATCGCTATGCTTGTGTGCAATACAAGGAAGAATTAGACAACCATTTTGATACCGAAGTAAGTCGCGTTATTATCTCCACATCAGCTAATGATCCATTTGAATTTAAACAGAAATGGGGTATTGACAAGAGTGAGCAACAGAAAATTATAGAAAGCTTTAATGACGCCAATTCTGAACTTCAATTTGTGATTGTCACCGCAAAACTCTTAACAGGTTTTGATGCTCCAATTTTACAAACAATGTATCTCGACAAGTCCATAAAAGACCATACTTTACTCCAAGCAATCTGTAGGACAAACCGACTATACCCTCAAAAATCGTTTGGCAGAATAGTAGACTATTTCGGTGTTTTTGATGATGCAGCAAAAGCGTTACAATTTGATGAGGAATCTGTAAAAACAGTGATTACTAATTTATCTGGACTACGAGATAAATTTCCAGATGCTATGCAGGCGACACTCGCACATTTTGAAGAAGTAGATCGATCTATTGAAGGTTTTGAAGGCTTAGAAGCTGCTCAAAATGCCATAAGAGAAGATAATGCTAAGGATGCATTTGCAAAAGACTATAAGCATCTCTCTAAATTATGGGAAAGCCTATCCCCAGATAGAATGTTAGATTTTTTTCAAGTAGATTATAAATGGCTTACCCAAGTTTTCGAATCTGTTAGACCAGCCACCGATAATATAGGGAAGTTACTATGGATCTCATTAGGTGCTCAAACAACTAAGTTGATGCACGAGAATATCCACGTAGGTAAAGTACATCATTTGGAAGAATATAAACTTGATGCAGACATTATTGAGAACATTTTCAATAATCTTGACCCAAGA
>CAWUIT010000221.1:0-4787 GCA_963922345.1 uncultured Dokdonia sp.
GAGCAAATGAAACAACGCCGCAAAGAAGTAATGAGTCAAAGAGATAGTATGAAGACGGATATGTATGCAGAAAGGGAAGCAAGACGCAAACTAATGGAAGCTCGAAGAGAAGAGATGCTGGAAAGGATGGAAGAAAAGCGAAGTTTACAAGGAAGGGCTCAAGTAGATTCTATGCGTACCTTAATGTCCCAACGTCGCGATAGTTTAAGAGAACAGATGATGCAGCGTAGAGATGCCATGAAATCTGAATATAAAAAAGGTAAGAAGCAAAATAAAGCTGTAAAGTCAGGATACGTTAAAACGGAAGATGAGACTTTTTACTACACACAAGACAAAAAGGGAGTGATTAAATACTATGACAAATGGGGAGTGCAGGTTGATAAAAATGATAGTAGATACGCAAAAATAAATAATACCAACATTGAGAATATCAAAAGGCTAGCTCTTAATGATACCAGCACCAATGGTTCTATTGATCCTATATATTATGTAGACGGTAAAAGAGTGACTAAAAAGGAAATGGAAAATTTGAATCCTGATACTATCGATAACGTCTCTGTAATAAAAGGGAAATCTGCTCTTAAACTTTATGGCAATGATGCCGTTAATGGAGTCATTGTAATAGAAACTAAAGATTAAAGAACTACTTATTCGTAAATAAAGTCCACTTTCTGATTGAAAGTGGACTTTTTTTATGCGTTCATTTCTTTCAAAAATCTATCGTGAAAAACGTAAGCAAAAGATGAAAATTCAATAATGGGGTATATCGAAGCCCCTTTTTTCCCTACAAATTTTAAGAAGTGATTAAAACGGCCCTGCAAAACTTACATATAGTAGATATTAGTTAGTATTAGATTACAATTTAAAACTTTATTAAAGATATCTTTGTTACATATTATAACCATATTTATTTTTATAGTTACAATACTGCTGTTAATTTCATTAAAAACTTCATTTCTTTTTGGTTAATTCTTGTTAAGGTGACTTCTTTGTTTCATCAATAGCAAACAACAACACTATTAATCTTAAAACTTTACTATTATGAAAACGCAGCAACAAAATTTTAGAGACACAAAAACTAACAAAGCATTAGGCCTTTACACTGTCTTTATGGTCGGCCTCGGTATTGCTTATACCATAACCACTTTTATCAAGTATGTCAGTTAACGGCTAGCTCTGTCATCAATCACATTTCATCAATCAATTAATAACCTCTTTAAACTATACTATTATGATACAAGTAATTATAACTGCTCTAGAATTAATATTTGGATAGTACATCCAGCAAACATCACTGAGACAAGGCCTGCTCAGTGATTATAAATAAACTTAGTATTAAAAAAATTAATAAAATGCGAGGCACAAATATTTAGTTATATTTGATCTATGTCCTCATTTTATAAAACATTAGCCAAGATCAATAAAGCACTGCTTCCCTCCTATTCTAAGAGAGGTTTAGACCTTACTAAAGCTACAAAACTGCAACTGGCTATAATAGGTTACAGAACTTGGGTGACAAAAAAATCTTTAGATTAAATTTTCTCAGCAAGATCACTGGCACTTATGGCCCCGTGACTTTCTGCATATACAACAGTCCCGTTTTTAATAAGTATTAATTGTGGACTTTGATGAACAACTTCAAAACGTTGCGCTATTTCATTAGAAACCGCTCGATAGGCTTTTAAATCTAGATAATAAATAGAAAGCTGTGAAGGTTCAATAGCATATTGAGATTCTAATTGACGTAATACCATACGGCTTATTCCACACGTAGTAGAATGCTTGAAAATAGCCTGAGGCAGGGTTTTAGAATCTTCTTCTATCGTATCCAGCTGTTCAGTAGTAGTAAGTTGTTTCCAAGGTACGCCAGCACTTTCCTCTTTATTATTTTTCGTATTTCCAAAAACCGAATCAAATATTCCCATAAACTAGTATTTCTTACAAAAGTAGTTGATGTTCTATGAGAAAGCTTTCGCGAAAGCAAAAAAATTAATCTTACAATGTCAAAAAGTCAGCAAAATTAAACGTTTAGAAGACATAATGACCTGCTTTAAATGTGGAATAATAGTTGACTCTAGTCTATCAAAAAATAGATAACAACTGATAAGGTGCGTCGATTCGAACCCCTTGTCAATAATAATATAAAGGATGAATTTTAATAATTTTACTATAAAATCGCAAGAGGCCATACAGCGTGCACAGCAGATTGCACAAGAGTTAGGGCATCAACAGATAGAAAACGAGCATATCTTCAAAGCTATTTTTGAAGTAGATGAGCACGTAACACCTTTCTTACTTCAAAAGTTAGATGTAAATGTGCCATTACTACAACAAATACTCGATAGTACACTAGAGAGCTATCCAAAAGTATCAGGCGGTGATATAATGCTAGGTCGTGAGGCAAATAAGGCACTCAATGAGGCCAGTATTATAGCAAAAAAGATGAATGATGAGTATGTATCTATAGAGCATCTTATACTAGCTATATTTAGCACAAAAAGTAAGGCAGCCCAAATACTCAAAGATCAAGGAGTAACAGAAAAGCACTTACAAGCGGCTATAGATGAGCTACGCAAGGGCAATCGAGTAACTTCACAAAGCGCCGAAGAAACGTACAACTCGCTTAACAAATATGCAAAAAACCTTAATCAACTTGCCAGAGATGGCAAACTTGACCCCGTAATAGGTCGTGATGAGGAAATACGTAGAATATTACAAATATTAACCCGTAGAACAAAAAACAATCCTATTCTTGTGGGAGAACCTGGTACCGGTAAAACCGCCATTGCAGAAGGACTTGCACATAGAATAGTAGATGGAGACATCCCAGAAAATCTTCAGAACAAACAGATCTTTGCGCTTGATATGGGTGCACTCATTGCTGGTGCAAAATTTAAAGGTGAATTTGAAGAACGTTTAAAAGCTGTAATAAAAGAGGTTACAGAAAGTGCAGGAGATATTGTTTTATTTATAGATGAGATTCACACACTTGTAGGCGCTGGTGGTGGTCAAGGAGCGATGGATGCTGCAAATATTTTAAAACCAGCACTTGCTCGTGGAGAGCTCAGAGCTATAGGAGCAACCACACTAGACGAGTATCAAAAATATTTTGAAGCAGACAAAGCTTTAGAACGTCGTTTTCAGAAAGTGCAGGTAGAAGAGCCAGATACAGAAAGTGCCATTTCTATCCTTCGAGGGATTAAGGATAAATATGAAACACATCACAAAGTACGTATTAAAGACGATGCAATTATCTCAGCTGTAAAACTCTCTCAACGTTACATTACAAGTCGCTTCCTTCCAGATAAGGCTATTGATCTTATGGATGAGGCCGCTGCAAAAATGCGTATGGAGATTAACTCCAAGCCAGAAGAATTAGATGTTCTAGACCGTCGCGTAATGCAACTAGAGATAGAGATAGAAGCTATAAAGCGAGAGAAAGATGAAGAAAAATTAAAATCTTTACGAGCAGACCTTGCAAACTTAAAAGAAGAGCGTAATGATTTAAGTGCTCAATGGCAATCTGAAAAAGAAATAGTAGAAAATGTTCAGAATGCAAAACAGGACATTGAAAATTATAAGCTAGAAGCAGAAAAAGCCGAGCGAGACGGGGATTATGGCCTTGTTGCAGAGCTACGCTATGGAAAAATAAAGGAGGCTCAAGAGCACCTTGAGGAACTACAAAAAGATCTTGCAAGTCAAGCAGACACTTCTCTTATTAAGGAAGAAGTTACAAGCGAAGATATTGCAGAAGTAGTGGCAAAATGGACAGGCATTCCTGTGCAAAAAATGTTACAAGGTGAACGTGAGAAGCTACTCAAGCTAGAAGACGAGCTGCACAAACGTGTGGTAGGGCAACGTGAGGCTATTGTTGCAGTTAGTGATGCGGTACGTAGAAGTCGCGCTGGATTGCAAGATCAAAAAAAGCCTATTGGATCTTACCTTTTTCTGGGCACGACCGGGGTTGGTAAAACAGAACTTGCAAAAGCACTTGCAGAGTATCTCTTTGATGATGAAAATGCGATGACGCGCATAGATATGAGTGAGTATCAAGAGCGGCACAGTGTGAGCCGTTTAGTAGGAGCGCCTCCAGGATACGTTGGTTATGATGAAGGTGGTCAACTTACAGAGGCCGTACGCCGTCGCCCCTACTCCGTAGTTTTGCTAGATGAAATTGAAAAGGCGCATCCAGATACGTTTAACGTCTTGTTACAAGTGCTTGATGAAGGTAGGTTAACAGATAACAAAGGCCGCACTGCAGACTTTAGAAATGCGATTATCATTATGACTTCAAATATGGGAAGTCATATTATTAAAGAACGTTTTGAAGCAATACCCGATGTTGATGCTGCGATGGAAGCTGCAAAAGTAGACGTACTAGGGCTCCTTAAGCAAAACATACGTCCTGAATTTCTAAATAGAATTGATGATATAGTGATGTTTAGTCCGCTTACGCGAAAGGATATACGAGACATTGTAAAACTTCAATTTAAGGGGATCAAGAAAATGCTTGAGCAACAGAATATTACAATTGATGCTACAAAACAAGCAATAGACTTTCTCGCCGAAGCAGGTTTCCAACCAGAATATGGTGCAAGACCCGTGAAGAGAGCGATGCAAAGAGAAGTGTTAAATCAACTCTCAAAGGAAATCTTAAGCGGGAAGGTTGGAACTCAAAGTATCATTCTCGTAGATGCCTTTGATGATAAACTCGTCTTTAGAAATGAAAATGAGCGCACAGGAGAGGAAGAGTAATTAATTAGGTATAACTGAGATTTAATTGGGTG
>CAWUIT010000222.1:0-4771 GCA_963922345.1 uncultured Dokdonia sp.
GATTATATACTATCCTCCAAAGTCATCAAAACGGATGTTCTCATCTGGAATTCCATAATCTTCTCCCATTTTCTGAACAGCGTTATTCATAAGTGGTGGACCACAGAAATAAAGCTCTATATCTTCTGGAGCCTCGTGCTTACTTAAGTATTGGTCAATCACCACTTGGTGAATAAACCCTACAAAACCATCACCTTCACTTTCAGTATCTTCTTTTACTTTCCAATTATCTTCTTCTAATGGCTCAGAAAGTGCTAAGTAAAATTTGAAATTTGGAAACTCTCTTTCTAACTCACGGAAGTGTTCTAGGTAAAATAACTCACGCTTAGAACGACCACCATACCAATACGTAACCGTACGCCCCGTCTTAAGGGTTTTGAAAAGATGATAAAGGTGTGAGCGCATAGGTGCCATTCCCGCTCCTCCTCCTACGTAAAGCATTTCTGCTTCAGACTCATTTATGAAAAATTCTCCATAAGGGCCAGAGATTACAACTTTGTCACCTGGCTTTTGCGCAAATATGTATGATGATGCAACCCCAGGGTTTACATCCATCCACTGGTTTTTAGCGCGATCCCAAGGCGGCGTAGCAATACGTACGTTAAGCATAATCTCGCGTCCCTCTGCTGGGAAGGAAGCCATAGAATATGCACGCTCCACAGTCTCATTGTTTTTCATTGTAAGTGGCCATAAACCAAACTTATCCCACTCTGCCTGAAATTTATCTGGAGTATCATGCTCTTCTGGGTGTGCAGTAATGTCAATATCTTTATAGTTTATCGTACACTCTGGAATTTCAATTTGAATATAACCTCCAGCTTTATACCCCATATCTTCTGGAATTTCTACTACAAATTCCTTGATAAAAGAGGCTACATTATAGTTACGTACTACAGTCGCATCCCACTTCTTAATTCCAAAAACCTCTTCTGGAATTGTAATATTCATATTCTGCTTTACTTTTACTTGGCAAGCAAGACGTGCGCCGTGAGCGAGTTCCTTACGTGAGAAGTGTGGTGTCTCCGTAGGTAATGCCTCTCCACCTCCTTCAAGAACGTGGCATTCACATTGTATACACGTACCACCACCTCCACAGGCAGACGGTAAAAAGATTTTATTACTACCCAATGTAGACAGTAATGTTCCTCCAGATGCAACCTCAACTTCTTTCTCACCATTAATTGTTATGGTCACTGGTCCAGAAGGTGATAATTTCTGTTTTGTAAAAAGTAAAAGACCTACAAGTAATAAAGTAAGAACTAAAAAAGCTGCAATAGTCGCGATGACTACGCCAGACATGGGTGCTAGTAGTATCATAGTTAGTTTTCTTTTTCGTTAGCAATTTCAGCATCGATCATAGCTATCGGCTGATTTTCTTTTTTCTCTTCAATAATTTGAGCAGACTCTGTTGTTGGTCCTGCTACTCCTTCATCTTCATCACCACCAGTAAGCATACCTCCAAAGCTCATAAAACCAATGGCCATTAACCCTGTGATGATAAAAGTAATACCTAAACCTCTTAATGGTGCAGGAACATTTGAGTAACGTATTTTCTCACGTATAGCTGCAATGGCAAGTATTGCTAAAAACCATCCAATCCCTGATGAAACACCGTAATTAAATGCAAGTCCTAAAGTTTGAATATCTCTAGATTGCATAAATAATGAACCTCCTAATATGGCGCAGTTTACAGCGATAAGAGGTAAAAAGATACCAAGGGAATTATATAATGATGGTGAGAATTTTTCAACAACAATTTCCACCAGTTGTACCATTGTGGCAATGGTAGCAATAAACAATATAAAAGAGAGGAAACTCAAATCATAGTCTGCATACTCTGGCCCTAACCACGCTAAGGCACCGTCACGTAATATGTATTGATCTAGTAACCAGTTTATAGGCACTGTCACAGCGAGTACAAATATTACGGCTGCTCCAAGCCCTACAGCTGTAGTAACTTTTTTGGATACGGCAAGGTAAGAACACATCCCAAGGAATGTTGCAAATACCATGTTATCTATAAATATAGACTTGAAAAATAATTCAATATGCTCTAACATATCTTTTGTTTTATGAGTTTACGCTTTCGCGAAAGCGTGAAAAAAATGATTTCTAGTTTTCTTCTACTAGCGCTGGGTTTCTACTACGTTGTACCCAAATGATAAGTCCTACAACAATAAGCGCCATAGGTGATAATAGCATAAAACCGTTATTCTCATAACCGATGCTATATAATCCAGTTTTTTCAATGGGATCTCCAAGTACTTTAAATCCTAATAATGTACCAGAACCTAAAAGCTCTCTAAAGAACCCAACTGCGATAAGTATAACTCCATATCCTAGCGCATTACCTATACCATCTAGAAAAGATCTGTATGGACCGTTACCTAAGGCAAAGGCTTCAAATCGTCCCATAATAATACAGTTTGTTATGATCAAACCAACGAATACAGAAAGCTCTTTTGATAATGTATATGCGTAGGCCTTAAGAACTTGATCTACAACAATTACTAAGGTTGCAACTACGATAAGTTGTACTATAATTCTAATCTTTGATGGGATTATGTTTCTCATAAGAGATATAACCACATTACCCACACCCAGTACAAAAATAACTGACACAGCCATAACGATGGATGCCTTAAGTTGGGCTGTAATTGCCAGTGCAGAACATATCCCCAATACTTGAATTGTAATTGGGTTGTCATCTGCTAGTGGATCAAGAATAAGCCGCTGATCTTTTTTTGATAATATCGCCATTATGCTTTTGTTTTAAAATCTTGAATAAAAGGAACGTAGTTACCTAGTGTTGTTTTAATCATAGCACTTACACCGTCTCCTGTAATGGTAGCTCCCGCAAGTGCATCTACTGCATTATCATCTTTACGCTCATTCTTAGGATCATTGTTACCCTTGGCAACAGCTATGCCCGCGTACTGCGTTTTCTGCATAATACGTTCTCCAGTAAAGTCATCCATAAAGTAGCGCTCTTTGATATTTGCACCAAGACCTGGAGTTTCCCCCTTGTGGTCAAAGTAAACACCTTGTACTACAAGCTCATCATCTAGTGCTACATATCCCCATATGGCATCCCATAATCCTTTGCCATACATTGGAACTACGTAGTATTTCTGTCCATCCTTCTCTCCAACGAAAAGAGGCATCTTACGCTCTGCTTTTGGTAGCTTGCTCTGCTTCTTCATGTCTACTGTAAAGGCTTCATCGCTTTCAGTAATTTTACCATTTTGGATGATGTATGATTCCTTTATGTATTTTTCATACTCTGACTCAACGCGATCTGTTGGTATAAAATTCACACCACCTTCACCTTCAACATTTTCATTTACACCCATTGCGTATAAAATGTTCTGTTGCTTTTCAAAGCGCTCATTCTCCTTAATTGCTGGCTTAAGACCCTGAGCGAGTCCTGCCAAGACACCCCCTACTACAACCACC
Source organism: uncultured Dokdonia sp. (assembly GCA_963922345.1). Classification (GTDB taxonomy): domain Bacteria; phylum Bacteroidota; class Bacteroidia; order Flavobacteriales; family Flavobacteriaceae; genus Dokdonia. Next base: position 3,457 of record CAWUIT010000222.1, read on the forward strand.
ATAATGGTTGCAAAGAGAATTGTGTATCCGTTTCCATCTGTCTTTGCCATTGTTATGCTGTTTTAAGTTTAAGACGTTTCATTCTTTTCTTAACATTACCCTGTACTACGTAATGATCAATTGTCGGTGCAAATACATTCATAAGAAGAATTGCTAAGAATACTCCCTCTGGATATGCTGGGTTAAACACGCGTATCATAATGGAAATAAATCCGATCAAAAATCCATAGATGTATTTTCCTTTGTTTGTTTGTGACCCTGTAACTGGATCTGTTGCCATAAACACAGCTCCAAATAAGATACTTCCTATAATCAAATGTTGCCAGAAAGGAACACTCATCAATCCATAAAATTTACTAGAATCATCAATCCATCCTGCATCTACCGCTCCATTGAATATTAATCCCATTGCAAGCGCACCAACTATTGCTGAAAGGATAATCCTCCAACTAGCGATTTTTGAGAAGATCAAAAATGCTGCACCAAATACAATCAATAATTTTGAGGTTTCTCCTACAGACCCTGGAATGAATCCCATAAACATATCCCAATAATCATAAGTCACAGCACTATTTTGCGCGTAACTTCCTAGTATCGTTTCTCCAGAGATTGCATCAGGAGTTCCAGCTCTTTCTACAGCCTCGTGTACCCATACTTTATCACCAGACATCCACGTAGGATAGGCAAAAAACAAAAATGCTCTTATAGTTAATGCTGGATTCAAAATATTCATTCCGGTACCGCCAAAAACTTCTTTACCTATAATAACGCCAAATATTACTGCAACTGCAAGCATCCATAGTGGAATATCAATAGGCACAATTAAAGGTACTAGCATTCCTGTTACAAGATAACCTTCCTCTACCTCGTGACCTTTTATAACGGCAAATACGAACTCAACTGCAAGTCCCACTCCGTAGGATACAACTACTAAAGGAAGTACTGTCCAAGCACCCATAACAAAGTTATCCCAGTTCCAGAAATTACCATCAAAGAAACCAGTAGCTTTATACTCTGCGGCTGTCCCTGCGACTTCTGCAACTGCATAGTAGTGTTGATATCCTGCATTAAATATTCCAAATAACAAACAAGGTATTAATGCAATAATTACCGTGTTCATTGTACGCTTAAGATCATCTACAGCTCTTATGTGACCACCACTATGGGTAGTTTCATTGGGAGCATATAAAAAGGTATGAAGGGCATTAAAAGCTGGCGCCATTTTTTTGCCTTCATACTTTAATTTAAGCTTATGTAAACTTTCTTTCATTCCCATAACTTATCCTATTTCTTTATACATAACATCTAATCCCTT
>CAWUIT010000223.1:0-4767 GCA_963922345.1 uncultured Dokdonia sp.
CCTTATATTATGATTGTGAGTGCTCTTATATTTTTTGATGGAGGGTTTCATAAAAAGGTTGTGTACGCTTTCGCGAAAGCGGTCAAGTATCCCCTTAATTTATTAAATACAAGAGTCTCCTACAAAGTGACTTCCCCAATCCAGCAGAAAGGTATAGGAATACTGGTAACCCTATTTTTTATCATCCAACTTTTTTTACCCTGGCGGTATTTAGCCTATCCTGGAGAATTATTCTGGACAGAAGAGGGGTATCGATTTTCCTGGCGCGTGATGTTGATGGAAAAGTCGGGTTATGCACAATTTAAAATAGTAGATGGCGTAACAGGAAAACGATTTTATGTAGATAACACCGACTTTTTAACACCACTGCAAGAGAAACAAATGAGCTTCCAGCCAGATTTTATACTTGAGTATGCTCACTATCTACGCGATCACTTTGAAAGTCAAGGACATCAAGAGGTGGAGATCTATGTCGAATCCTATGTGGCTCTCAATGGTCGCCTGAGTACTACGTATATAGATCCAGAAGTAGATCTAGCTCAAATAGAAGATTCTTTTAAACATAAAACGTGGGTAATCCCATTTACAGATGAGATTAAAGGTATATAGTACATTAATTTTAATACTAACGGCAGTTACTGCCATAGCACAACACAGCTTGAGTGGGACTATAACTAGCCAAGGTGGTGAACCACTATCTGATGTAGAAGTTTATCTAAGAGAAGCAAATAAAGTGGCAAGTACAGATGCCTCTGGCTTTTATAGCTTTGATGCTGTAGAAAGTGGTACTTACAATCTTATCGTTTTTGGTCTAGCTTATGAGCTTGTAGAAGAGCAGGTTGTTATAAATAACGATGTGCTTAAAAATTATGCGCTCGTACCACTAGGGGAATCTCTAAACGAGGTAGTACTTACCTCTCGAAGAGAGAAAATTTTTGCACTACGGGCTCTCAAAAAAGTAGAAGGAACGGCTATTTATGCTGGTAAAAAGAGTGAGGTGGTTCTCGTAGATCAACTTACGGCAAACCTCGCTGCTAATGCACCAAGGCAAATCTACAGTCAAGTAGTAGGTCTCAACATTTTTGAAAATGGTGATGCGGGTTTACAGCTTAATATAGGTGGTCGAGGTTTAGATCCTAACCGATCTGCAAACTTTAATATAAGACAGAATAACTATGATATAAGTGCAGATGTACTTGGATACCCAGAAAGCTACTATACGCCACCAGCAGAAGCACTAAAAGAAATTCAGGTAGTACGTGGAGCGGCATCACTGCAATATGGAACCCAGTTTGGAGGTTTGATTAATTTTAAATTTAAAGAACCTGTAAAGAATAAAAAAATAGAACTTGTGTCGAGACAGACTGCAGGATCTTATGGTTTATTGACATCGTTTAACAGTCTAAGTGGTACGGTAGGTAAGTTGAGTTATTACACTTATTTTAATTACAAAGAAGGTGATGGCTGGCGTCCTAATTCTCAGTTTAACAGTCGTAATTACTTTGCACACGTAGCTTATGAGATAAATGATAAAACAAAGCTCACGGGAGAGCTCACCTTGTTTAATTATCTAGCAAAGCAGGCAGGTGGCCTAACAGATGCTCAGTTTATAGAAGATCCCACCTTTAGTAATCGTAGTCGTAATTGGTTTGATGTAGATTGGAAAGTATATTCCCTACGTTTAGATCACGCAATAAGCGATAAAACGGATTTTAGTCTCAATTTTTTTGGTCTTGATGCCCGACGGAGTGCAGTAGGATTTAGGACAAATAGAGTATCACAACCGGATGATCTAGAGGAGCCAAGAGAACTCCTTATTGATAATTTTACAAATTGGGGAGCAGAGGCTCGCTTGCTTACAAGATATAAGATAGGAGAGAAGGATGCAGTTTTTTTAATAGGAAGTAAATATTACGATGCAAGTAATAGCCAGAGGCAAGGCCCGGGAACAACAGCCTCAGATGCTAACTTTAGTTTTGCCACAGACATGTTTCCTAATTATGAACGTCAGGCTGCTTTTGATTTTCCAAATAGGAACTTAGCCATTTTTGGAGAAAATATTTTCAATATAACAGATCAATTAACGCTAACTCCTGGCTTTAGATATGAGATTATAAAAACAGAGAGCTTAGGTTCATTTAAAAATGTGGTATTAGATTTAGCTGGAAATGTACTTGTAAACGAAGATGTAGAAGATAATCGCGAGTTTGATCGTAATTTTTTACTCCTAGGTTTAGGAGCAACGTACCAATTATCACCGGCTGTTGAGTTGTACAGTAATTTTAGTCAAAATTATAGATCGGTTACATTTAATGACATCCGTATTGTAAACCCATCATTTGTAATAGATGAAAATATAACTGATGAAGAAGGCTTTACATTTGATCTTGGTGCTCGAGGTCGTATAGATTCTAAGTTTGCTTATGATGTAAGTTTGTTCGGGGTGCGATACAACGAGAGACTTGGGGAGGTATTATTTATAGATACAGATAATAGTATTAAAAGACGTCGTGGTAATATAGGTGATGCCTTTATTTATGGATTAGAGTTTTTTAGCGATTGGAATATAGAAAATACATTTTTTGAGTCGCAGCCCGATTATAAATTGAAACTATTTACAAATCTTGCACTCACGAGCTCAGAGTATTTAAATAGCGATGCAGTAGGAGTAGAAGGTAATGAGGTAGAATTTATACCTAACGTTAACTTTAAAACAGGTATCAATTTTGGATATAAAAATTTTACTGGAAGTGTCCAGTACACCTATCTCACAGAGCAATTTACAGATGCAACAAATGCACCTCAAGATGTAAGCGATAACCAGCGGGGTATAGAGGGTACGATTCCATCTTATGGTGTCCTCGATGTATCGGCAGCATATAGTTGGAAGCGATTTAAACTAGAAGCAGGTCTCAACAATGCGCTAGACAACTCTTATTTTACACGTAGAGCAACTGGATATCCTGGTCCAGGTATTATTCCATCAGAACCATTAACTTTTTATACCACCTTACAAATCAAGCTTTAAAGGTGCTGTACATACTATTATTTGATGAGACTATTTAAACAGAAACCACCTCCAGAATTGAGGTGGTTTGTTATTTGTGTAACAGATAGTCTATAGATTTTCTGTCGTATATGTTGATTTTGGAGGTTATGCTTGCCCTTGAGGAGCCCACGAGGCGCAGAGCATACCTGGTGCAGCCTTGGTAGGATTTGCACAATCGGTATCTTGGTATCTTGAGCAAGTAACACAGTTGCGATCATCTTTTAATGCGGCCTTCATCTCAAAACTATCGCAAGTATATTTGTCACTTACGTGTACATTATGGATTAGACAAAAGTTTCCATCTTTAAGTTGGTCACAGTTAGAACAATTATGTGCGAGCTTAATAGCCATATCTTTTATTTTTAATGTTAGTATCTCTTAAAGTTACGATCTTAAGTAGCATCATACCCTTAATAAATTGTTAACCAGATAGTTTGTATTTAGATTGATTTAATATAATATTCAGCAAGTAGCTTTTTATCCTTGTTATGGGAGGCTATGGTCAGATCTTTTATCGTGAATGATATCTTTAATTACTGTATCTTTGCACGCAATTAATTGTTAGCGTGGTTTTAATGTTTTACGCTTTCGCGAAAGCGTAACCTAAGCAAATCACTCTCACTTCAAAACAATAGTTGCGATGACTGCACACGAAGACAAAATAGTAGGAGAAGGCCTTACCTATGACGATGTATTACTAGTACCGGCATTTTCTGAAGTCTTACCGAGAGAAGTAAGCATAAAATCAAATTTTACAAGAAATATTACACTTAACGTGCCTATAGTATCTGCAGCTATGGATACAGTTACAGAGAGTCGTATGGCTATTGCAATTGCTCAAGAAGGAGGAATTGGGGTGCTACATAAAAATATGACTATTGAGGAGCAGGCCATTAAGGTGCGTAAAGTAAAACGTGCAGAAAGTGGGATGATCATTGATCCAGTAACATTGCCTCTTGATTCTATTGTAAGCGACGCAAAAGGCGCGATGAAGGAACACAGCATAGGTGGTATACCCATTGTAGATGATCAAGGTAAACTTATAGGTATTGTCACCAATAGAGATTTACGTTTTGAAAGAAATAATGATAGACCAGTAAGTGAGGTAATGACCTCAGAAAATTTAGTTACTGCAGCAGAGGGTACTTCACTACAGCAAGCCGAAGAGATACTACAAAATCATAAAATAGAAAAGTTGCCCGTAGTAAAGGAAGATAATACCCTTGTGGGCCTCATTACCTTTAGAGATATTACAAAACTCACAAAAAAACCACAGGCAAATAAAGATCAATACGGTAGATTACGAGTTGCAGCAGCAATAGGCGTAACTGGTGATGCAGTTGAGCGTGCAGGTGCACTAGTTAAAAATGGGGTAGATGCCATAGTTATTGATACCGCACACGGCCACACAAAGGGTGTTGTTGAGGTTTTAAAAGCGGTAAAAGCTGCTTATCCTAACCTTGATTGTGTTGTTGGAAATATAGCTACTGGCGCAGCTGCAAAATATCTTGTAGAAGCAGGTGCTGATGCAGTTAAAGTAGGTATCGGACCTGGTTCAATTTGTACAACGCGCGTTGTTGCTGGTGTTGGTTTTCCACAATTTAGTGCTGTCTTAGAATGTGCTGCGGCGATTAAAGGTTCTGGAGTACCTGTTATTGCAGATGGAGGGATACGTTATACCGGTGATATCCCAAAGGCAATTGCAGCAGGTGCAGATT
>CAWUIT010000224.1:0-4732 GCA_963922345.1 uncultured Dokdonia sp.
GGATACGGGTTTAGCTCAGTTGGTAGAGCACTGGTCTCCAAAACCAGGTGTCGTGAGTTCGAGTCTCTCAACCCGTGCAATGCATTTACTAAATAAGGTAGGTGATAATAAGACGTATAAGAAGGCAGTAAGCTGTTTTCTAAAAGAATATAATTATGGCTGGATTAATAAACTACGTTCAAGAATCATATAATGAATTGAAAAATCACGTGACGTGGACACCACTTCCTGAAGCGCAGCGCTTAATGGTGGTTGTTGCCGTTTTTTCAATTATTTTTTCTTTAGCGATATGGGGTGTTGATACTGTCTTTAGCAACGTTATTAAGTTGTACTTTGAGAATATAGTTGGAACTAATTAAGGAAACGTTATGGCTAAAACAGGTAACACTAAGCAGTGGTATGTAGTAAGGGCCGTGAGCGGTCAAGAGAATAAGGTAAAGGCGTACATTGAGCAAGAGATTTCTCGATTAAGCCTCGAAGAAAGTATTGAAGAGGTTTTAGTACCAACTGAAAAAGTTATTCAAATACGTAATGGGAAAAAGGTAAATAAAGAAAGAGTTTATTTTCCTGGATACATTATGATTAAAGCAAATTTGGGTGGTGAAATTCCACACATCATAAAGTCTATTAACGGAGTAATAGGGTTTCTAGGTGAAGTAAAGGGTGGAGACCCGGTGCCACTTCGTAAATCAGAAGTTAATCGTATGCTTGGTAAAGTAGATGAGCTTTCTGTAAAACAAGATAGTGTGGCAATACCATTTACATCTGGTGAGACGATCAAGGTTATTGACGGTCCTTTTAACGGATTTAATGGTACTGTTGAAAAGGTAAATGAAGAAAAACGCAAACTTGAAGTTATGGTGAAAATTTTCGGAAGAAAGACACCATTAGAATTGAGTTATATGCAAGTTGAAAAGGTTTAAAAGATTAATTGTTACATAATATATTTTAGGTTTTGTTCTATTGCTTCCACATTATGAACAGATCGGTTTAAATTTTAAAAAATGGCAAAAGAAGTAAGTAAGGTTGTAAAGTTACAAGTACGTGGTGGTGCTGCAAATCCCTCTCCACCTGTAGGACCTGCTTTAGGTGCTGCCGGCGTTAATATTATGGAGTTCTGTAAGCAGTTTAATGCTAGAACTCAAGATAAGGCTGGTAAAGTTCTTCCTGTTGCGATCACTGTTTATAAGGATAAGTCTTTTGATTTCATTATAAAGACACCTCCTGCAGCAGTTCAATTATTGGAAGCAGCTAAAGTAAAAGGTGGCTCTGGAGAGCCTAACCGTAAGAAGGTTGCAAAAGTGACTTGGGATCAAGTACGTGCAATCGCCGAGGATAAAATGCCTGACCTTAACGCATTTACTATTGATAGTGCGATGAAGATGGTGGCTGGAACAGCTCGTTCTATGGGAATAACGGTTAAAGGTGGAGATGCTCCAGCTTAATAGCTTAAAACAAAATTAAAATGGCAAAATTAACTAAAAAGCAAAAAGAAAATCAGACTAAGATTGAAGCGGGTCAAACCTACAATCTTTCTGAGGCTTCTGCTTTAATAAAAGAAGTAAGTAACGTAAACTTCGATCCGTCTGTAGATATTGCTGTACGTCTCAATGTAGACCCACGTAAAGCAAATCAAATGGTTCGTGGTGTTGTTACACTACCTCACGGTACTGGTAAGGATGTAAAAGTTCTTGCTCTTGTGACCCCAGATAAAGCTGCAGAAGCTGAAGAAGCTGGAGCAGACTATGTAGGTCTTGATGAGTACTTAGAGAAAATAAAAGGTGGTTGGACAGATGTAGATGTAATAATTACTATGCCTAGTGTAATGGGTAAATTAGGTCCATTAGGTCGTGTTTTAGGACCTAGAGGTTTAATGCCTAACCCAAAAACTGGTACAGTTACTATGGATATTGCAAAAGCGGTATCTGATGTGAAAGCAGGTAAAATTGACTTTAAAGTTGATAAAACGGGTATCATACACGCATCTGTAGGAAAGGCATCTTTTGATGCAGAAAAAATTGCTGGAAACGCAAGAGAATTAATAACAACGTTAGTAAAGCTTAAGCCTACTACTGCAAAAGGAGTATACATAAAAAGTATTTTTATGTCTAGTACAATGAGCCCTTCTGTAGAGATAGACACAAAGCGTTTTGCAACTGACTAGTTTAAATTTTAAATTATGACAAGAGAAGAAAAATCAATAGTAATTCAAGATTTGACTGCGCAGTTAGGAGATAGCGAACACATTTATCTTGCAGATATTTCAGGTTTAGACGCAGGAACGACCTCAAATTTACGTCGTGCTTGTTTTAAAGTTGGAGTAAGACTAGCCGTAGTTAAAAATACATTGCTTGCAAAAGCAATGGAGGCATCAGACAAAGACTTTGCTGAACTTCCTGAAGTTCTTAAAGGAAATACAGCAATAATGTTTGCTGAGACAGGAAATGCACCTGCTAAGGTTATTAAGGAATTTCGTAAGAAATCTGACAAGCCTTTATTAAAAGGAGCATTTATTGAAGAAGCAATCTATGTTGGGGATGACCAACTAGAGAATCTGGTAAATATCAAATCGAGAGAGGAACTTATTGGAGAAATCGTAGGATTACTTCAATCACCTGCTAAGAACGTAATAAGCGCTCTTAAATCAGGAGGAGGTACAATCGCTGGTATTATCAAAACCCTTTCTGAGAAGGAAGGTTAAACAGTACGCACTAATATTTATTTTATAACAATTACAATTTTCAAAAACGATAGAAAATGGCAGATTTAAAAGATTTCGCAGAACAATTAGTTAACCTTACAGTAAAAGAAGTAAATGAGTTAGCTACTATTTTAAAAGACGAGTATGGTATCGAGCCTGCTGCTGCAGCCGTTGCTGTTGCTGCTGGTGGTGGTGGAGCTGCAGATGCTGCAGAGGAAAAGTCAGAATTTGACGTAATCCTTACTGCTGCTGGAGGTTCTAAGCTTGCTGTTGTTAAGCTTGTAAAAGAATTAACAGGAGCTGGTCTTAAAGACGCAAAAGAGCTTGTTGATAACGCACCATCTCCAATTAAGGAAGGTGTTTCTAAAGATGAAGCAGAAGCATTAAAAGCTCAATTAGAAGAAGCTGGTGCAGAAGTTGAGCTTAAGTAAGCTCACCATAATAAATAGATAAAGGTTTAGGTTAGTTGCGCTTTCGCGAAAGCGTAATTTGACCTAAACCATTTGTCGTATAAAATGGTTGCCTCTTTTTGTAACCCAACCTTTTCAGAATTTTGGTTGAAAAATTAAAATGCTATTTAGACTTGCTAAGGGGCAAGTTTAGTTCTAATCTAATTCCGTTCGTTGATGATGCAAGATGCAAAACAAGGAGAAAGAATCAGTTTCTCATCGGTAAAGAATAGACCTGATTATCCAGACTTTTTGGATATTCAAGTAAAGTCTTTCCAAGATTTTTTCCAACTGGAAACAAAATCTGATGAGAGAGGTGATGAGGGTCTTTACAATACTTTTCTAGAAAACTTCCCAATTACAGATACTCGTAACAACTTTGTGCTCGAGTTTTTGGACTACTTTGTAGATCCACCTCGATACTCAATTCAAGAGTGTATAGAGCGTGGTCTTACGTACAGTGTGCCGTTAAAAGCACGTCTCAAATTATACTGTACTGATGAAGAACACGAAGATTTTGAAACCATAGTACAAGATGTATATCTAGGTACAATCCCATATATGACTCCTAGCGGAACTTTTGTGATCAACGGCGCAGAGCGTGTTGTTGTATCTCAATTACACCGTTCTCCAGGAGTATTTTTTGGACAATCGTTCCACGCTAACGGAACAAAATTATATTCTGCTCGAGTAATTCCTTTTAAAGGATCTTGGATAGAATTTGCGACAGATATTAATAGCGTTATGTACGCATATATCGATCGTAAAAAGAAATTACCTGTAACAACACTCTTTAGAGCAATTGGTTTTGAGAGAGATAAAGATATCCTTGAAATTTTTGATCTTGCAGAAGAAGCTAAGGTTTCTAAGACAGGTCTTAAAAAGTATCTTGGACGTAAGCTTGCTGCACGTGTACTTAACACTTGGCACGAAGATTTCGTTGATGAAGACACAGGAGAGGTTGTATCAATAGAGCGTAACGAGATTGTATTAGATCGTGATACCGTTCTAGAAAAAGAGCACATAGAAGAAATTCTTGAGGCTGGAGCAAAAACAATATTACTCCACAAAGAAGATAATCAGCAGGCAGATTATGCGATTATCCATAATACGTTACAAAAAGATCCAACAAACTCAGAAAAAGAGGCTGTTGAGCACATCTATAGACAACTACGTAATGCTGAGCCGCCAGATGAAGAGACTGCTCGTGGTATTATAGACAAGTTATTTTTCTCAGACCAACGTTATAACCTGGGAGAAGTAGGTCGTTATAGAATGAACAAAAAATTAGGTCTTGATATTGAAATGGATAAGCAAGTGCTTACTAAACTAGATATTATTACCATTATAAAATATCTTATTGAGTTAATCAATGCTAAAGCAGAGATTGATGATATTGATCACTTATCAAACCGTCGTGTACGTACAGTAGGTGAGCAACTCTCAGCACAATTTGGTGTTGGTCTTGCTCGTATGGCTCGTACCATTCGTGAGCGTATGAACGTACGTGATAATGAAGTCTTTACGCCTATAGATTTGATTAATGCAAAGACATTGTCTTCTGTTATTAATTCATTCTTTG
>CAWUIT010000225.1:0-4659 GCA_963922345.1 uncultured Dokdonia sp.
TATCTAAAATACGCCCACCAAAACCTAGCACACGACCACTCATAGAATGTATAGGAAACATTACTCTACCTTTAAATCGGTCAAATTGCTTTTCTTCCTTAACAATGGTGAGTCCTGTTTTCTCAAGGTAGTCCAGTTTATAGCCTTGACGTATTGCCTCACTAGTAAAAGCATCCCATTGATCTGGATTATATCCTAGTTGAAACTTTCTAATCGTTTCATCTGTAAATCCTCGTTCTTTAAAGTAGGATAAGCCTATAGCTTTACCTTGCTCAGTAGCCAAGAGAGTCTTATGAAAGTAGTCTCTTGCGTACTCACTCACCAGATACATACTCTCGCGTTCATTTGCAGCTTCCTTTTGCTCATCTGTACGCTCCGTCTCTTCGACCTCGATATTGTATTTATTTGCAAGGTATTTAATAGCCTCTGGGTAGCTAAAGTGCTCGTGCTCCATCAAGAATGAAACAGCCGAACCTCCTTTTCCCGTACTAAAATCTTTCCAAATTTGCTTCACAGGACTCACCATAAAACTAGGCGTACGCTCATCAGAAAAAGGAGAAAGCCCTTTAAAATTTGAACCAGATTTTTTAAGATTTACAAAATCACCTATCACCTCCTCAACGCGGGCGGTTTCAAAAACTTTGTCTATGGTTTCTTTGCTTATCAAATGTCGTATAGATTTTTCCTGCTTTTTGGGCGTTTACTAGCTTGCAAAAGTACCTCTAATTCCACAAATTAAAGATATATTGCAGCGCTACTCAAGATAAAAAATCGATAAGAATTAAACAGATTTTATACTCTAAAATTGACACCAAAAAAATTCCGCTTTCGCGAAAGCGTACTTAAACACTTTTACAAAAACGGAATGCTAACTAAACAATTACTCTTACCAGTCCCAGCGTAGCCCTAGCGATACATTATTAACATCACCCAACTGATTGCTATTAAAAGCTGTACTAAGGTCATATTTACCGTAAAGGCTCAAATCTTGTGACAATCTAATGTAACTACTCACCCCATAAACAAAATTATCACCTCCGAAATCCTGCTTTTCTTTTGTTTTAATCCGGTCACCATTATTCTTGTATTTTAATTTTTGCTGAGTTCCCAGTCTAACACCTACATACCCTCCGATACCCATTCTAAATTTTCCTGCAAGTCTGTACCTTACATAATCTTCTTCTTGCTCTTTTTTCCACCCTCCAAATTCTAGGTGAATGGGTGCTACCAGATTTGAAAATCTTAATTGGGACTTGTCTAAATCAAATGGAAATTCTTCAAAAGCCACACCATTATCTGTTACAACCAATCGATCGTTTTCTTTAGTGAAAAGTTTATTGGTTTGTAGCGAAATACCATATTTAATATGTAGAGCCCCTGAGTTTTTAAAGACTCTTGTTTTCCAAGCGTATCCTAACTCAAAAAAGCGTGATCTCCCTATTGAAAACTCATCTCCAAAGTCACCGCCATTTTCTGTAATGCCATTGTTAAGGCCAAATGCGAGTACTAGCTCACTATAAGTACGTCTGTCATAACGTAGCGTACCTGTTTTGTTACTATTATAAGAAACTCCCAGAATGCGATTACCATCTTTATCTGCTCCCCCAAAACCTATTTCTACGCGACTTCCCTTGCTTGGATTCACGTACCCCGTACGTTCAACAAGGGCTATTTGATTTTCAATTATGGCAATCTCATTTTCAATATTGAGAGCAATCTCTTGTGCTGCCTTTTGCTTACGGAGCTCTACTTCTTCTTCACTAAGGTTAAATTTCTCCTTTTGTTCATTAATGGCTTGTACTCTTTGCTTGAGAGTTTGTGTCCAGTTTTCTTTAACCTCCTCTTTTCTAGCTTCTAGGGTTGATATTTGAGCTGTTTTGCTCTTTGCCAGTTCCTCCTTAGTCTCTTGAGATTTTGCATTTTGGGCAAAGATTGCCAGTGTTGCCACTAGGGCAAGTTTAATAATTGTGTTCATAACTGTTTGTGTTTTGTGCGCTCGATGATAGCGCGTTATTGATGAATTGTCTTAATTATCTTTATTTGCAACTGCCTCTACGGCTCTGCTAAATTCTTTTTTGAGCACTTTAAACATTCGATCTTTAAAAGAGTCTGGGTCAACCTCTGCCTCTGCATCTAAAAGCAACTCGTGAGCGTCTACCATTATTACCTCTGTTTCAAAAGCCTGGCGCTTGTCTAGCGCTAATCTTGCATTTTCAAGTAGCATCTTGACCTCATTATCTGTAACTATCGTATTATCTACTATCACTTTTATCGGTGACGCTGTGGTATCGATGGTAAAACTTGTCTCATTATCTCTTTTCTGATCTTTTTTATTAGCATCCACTATTGCTAGACTTTCTTGAGAAGGTATTACCACAGATGGTTTTACATAAGGCTTATAATTACTTTTAGTAGGATTACGCTTATTTTTATTCAAGTTTGATTTTGTAGTTAATGTTGATGAGTCACCTTGATCAGTATCAATAGCTTCTTGAATAAGAGGCTCAACATCCTCATTAACTAAGTCTTGAAATTTAATATCTTCTATTGCTTCGGTTTTTTTACTTTCTATAGCGTCTTGTGGTTGTGTTTCTACAATCTGTAACTGATCATCTCCTGAATTACTACTAAAAACTAGTGCTGTGATAAACACACCAGCAATAAAACTTGCCGCGATGCCCATCCATAGAACTATTTTACTTTTTTTCTTGCCTTGACTAGCATCTAGTTTTCCTTCTATACGATCCCAGGCAGATGCAGTAGGCTCCAGACGACGTCTTTCTAGCTTGTCTTTAAAATTATCTTCTAAGTTCATCTGTACCGTTATTTATTAATTCTTTATTTAGTGCTGCTTGCAACTGTTTTCTCGCTTTAAACAATTGGCTTTTTGAGGTGCTCTCACTTATTCTTAATGCTTTTGCTATCTCGCTATGCTTATATCCTTCTATAGCATACATTATAAACACGACTCGATATCCTTCTGGCAAATTATCAATGAGCGATTGTATATGTTCTACTTCAAAATCTGTCTGTATGTTGTTAATAGCATTATTATTTTCTACCACACCATCTTCTGAGAAGTACAACTTTTTTATGGCTCTTAAATAAGAGATACTCTCTCGTACCATAATCTTGCGTATCCATCCTTCAAAACTACCCTTACCTCCATAGGTATCAAGTTTTGTAAACACCTTTAGAAATCCGTTGCACATAGCTTCTTCAGCTTGATGTACATCTTTAATATAATAACGGCAGACGCTCAACATTTTTGGCGAGTGCTCATTATAGAGCTTGCGCTGTGCACCTCTATTACCTTTGATGGCTTTTTTTATGAGTTGTCTCTCGTTATTAAATTGTATGACTTTCATACTTGCTTGATGGGTTTCTATTTATAAAGACGCAAGCTTTTTTAAAAAGGTTGCCTCAAGGCAAAAAAAAATTCAAATTTCTTCATACAGTCGTATTCTGAAATTTGAATAAATCTATAAACACTTGTCTTAAGACTTAGCCTTTATACTTCATAGGCAGGTGCACTACTTTTTTGGTTTCAAAAAAATCTTCTTCAAAAAATGATGGCAATTCATATATAGTGGTAGTTGTAAATTTTTGAAGCTCTTCTTGAAGATCTCCTCCTTTTAAGTAAAGAATTCCATTTTTTAACTCGTGATTGGATTTTTTTGCAATTCGACCTTTTACCCAACCTACAAATGTTTCCATTTGAGCAACGGCTCGCGATACGATAAAATCATATTGATCTGTAACTGTCTCTACACGATCATTCGTAGTTTTTACATTTGTTAATTGTAGACCTTCTACTACCTCATTTACGACCTTAATTTTCTTTCCGATACTATCCACCAAGTGAAAATGTGATTCTGGATGTAATATGGCAAGAGGGATTCCTGGAAACCCACCACCAGTACCAACATCTAGAATTTTTGAACCAGGTAAAAATCGCTGCACCTTAGCAATTCCCAGAGAATGCAGTACGTGTCTGAGATAGATTTCATCAATATCTTTACGACTTACTACGTTAATTTTTATATTCCAATCTTGATAAAGCTCTTTGAGTTTTGAAAACTGCGCTATTTGCGTAGGTGTTAGATCTGGGAAGTATTTTGTGATAATTTCCATTAAAGTTTTATTAGCACGGTAAAAGTACCATATTTCTGAAAGTTATTTAACCAAGGTTCATAGCCCGTAATCGGGATTTAATGTTATTTTTACAAGGCTATAAAAGAAAGTGCGCTTTCGCGAAAGCGTGAAAATTTAAGTACAATATTTCACAACATATTGCGCTTTGATTATCTAATACAATTCTATGGAAACGACCATTAAATTCTCTCGTCAAGATCCGGCAAAGTTTTTCCGGACATTAAACAAAAGAGTAAATACCTATTTTAAAGAAAATGAAATCAAACGCACGGGTAACTGGAAACTTTACCTAAAGGCGGTAATTATGTTTGCGATTTATCTGGTTCCTTATTTTTTATTCCTCACGTTAGATATGCCTACCTGGTTGCAACTATTGCTTACAGTTGTAATGGGTGTAGGAATGGCTGGTATTGGGATGAATGTAATGCACGATGGTAATCACGGCTCTTTTTCAAGCAAGAAATGGGTTAATAAATTGATGGGAAGTAGTATTTATATACTTGC
>CAWUIT010000226.1:0-4659 GCA_963922345.1 uncultured Dokdonia sp.
GAAATACTCAATAATCTAGAAAGGTTAACCAAGAATACAACCACCATCATTGTAAGTCACAGAATCTCTTCTGCAAAAAATGCAGATCGCATTCTCATCTTAGAAGATGGTGCCATCACCCAACAAGGATCGCATGAGCAGTTGATTGATCAAGAAGGGTATTACAGGGAATTGTATTTAAAACAGCTTGACGAGAAAGAAATGTAAAAAAAAATTGGGCGATGGCTATTTTTTTATCATTTTTGATGCACATAAACCACAATCCAAACAATAAGGAATATTATGAGTGATTACGAAGGACGTGACAATGAAGAGATTTTTTCGAAAGTATTAAGAGCTGGAAGGCGTACCTACTTTTTTGACGTAAGATCTACTAAGGCAGGAGATTATTACCTTACCATTACAGAGAGCAAGAAGTTTACTAATGACGATGGCTCTTTTCACTTTAAAAAACACAAAATCTACTTATATAAGGAAGACTTTGCTGGCTTTACAGAAAATCTTAATGATATGACTGCATATATCTTGGATGAAAAGGGAGAAGAAGTAATTTCTGATCGCCACCAAAATGATTATTCAAGATCAGAAAGTAAGCAACCTGTAGATTCTGGCGCAGTATCATCAGAGAAGCCTACTCCTACCGCAGAGAAGTTTACAGATGTTAGCTTTGACGACATATAAATCAAAGAGATGTTTTATAACTAAAAAAGCCACTTCAAATGAAGTGGCTTTTTTAGTTATAATATGATTGTGATATGCTAATAAAATATAACATCATTAGGTCTAATATCCCCACTTTCGGCAACGGCTATTACTTCCTTTTCTAAGGTAAGCGCGACCGCAATACCTTGAGAAACACCATCTACTTGATAAGTTCCCAACACTACATATGTATTAGTTTCAAGGTCTATAGCCGTATTTGTAATACTTATTCCCTTCCCCGTTTCTTCAAAAATTATATTTGTGAGATTTGTAGACTCATAGGTAACAATACTATCGGTATCAAAATTATAAGTGCTAGAGATGATCCCAATGGCATTTTTAAACACCATTAATGAGTCAGAAAATTGCGCATCATTAAAACCATCACTTAGCGTAAACCCGCTTGGAAAAGAGGTAACCTCACTCGCTGTAAATGTTGAAATATCAAGTGTTATGTGATTGAGAGATTGTCCTGTAAAATCAAAGAGATATATCTCGTCACGCACATCATTGTAAATAAAAGCCCCATACTGGCTTACATCTCTCGTGCCTAAAGATTCACCAGTACTTGCATCGTGCACATATAACTTCTTTGCGCCAGTAAAGGTATCTATCGCTGTCGCAAACGTTCTATTACCTCGTACCTGTACATTAAACTGGACAGGTGCAATATCACCATTTCCTAAGAAAACCTCTGTCACTTCTCCAGTCTCTTGTGAGAAAGTATTGAGATAGATATTACAGCAAGTACTTGAGTTATCTAGATAATAGGTATGCAAACTAGCTGCCGAATTAATAGCGTACCGGTCCCCTACTGGATTTTCTGGCTCAAAATAATTATTGAAAACCCGTTCAGCTCCAGTTCCCACGTCGTAAAATATAAACTCACTTGTGGGAAAGCCAGAAGCGATAGCAAGTTCGCTACCTATTGTATTACGTAAAAAACCGAATTGAAATCCTAGGGTTTCCTGTAAATTTATTGTAGTAGCCGTTTGATAAGAATCTGTCCAAGTCACAACGTTACCGCTTGACCCCGTTGTCAAATCATCTCCGATTATTGCAAAATTTGGGACAACAATTTCTGCTTCTTCTACAATAATATCACCAGGCAGATCATCTTTAGAACACCCTATAAGTAATAACATACTTGCTAGGGGCAACAACTCTTTTAAGAACTTCATTTTTTTTTAAAAGATACTCGATTAATTTTTAACGGCAATTACCTCGATCTCAATTTTTGCATTTACTGCCAGCGCACTAGCAGCAAATGTTGTACGTGCTGGCTTTTGTGGTAAATACTCTGTGTAGATCTGGTTAAACGTCTGGAAGTCATTAATATCCTCGAGTATAACCGTTACTTTCACCACATCAGCAAGCGTCATTTGATGCTGACTAAGAACTGCTTTTATATTTTCGAGCGCCTGTTTTGTTTCTGCCTCGATACCACCTTCTACTAGCAATCGTGTGCTGTGATCCATCCCAATCTGTCCAGATAAATAATATGTATTACCTACTTGCACAGCGTCAGAAAATGGTGCTTCTCGCTTTTTAGGCTCGTGCGATAGATGATATTGTGGTACCCTCGTTTGTGCTGTGCCTATTGGAACGGTGTCGTTTGATTTAGTTGCAGGTTCCTCGCAAGATAATATCAGTAAAAGAAGGATAAGAAAGTAGTGTGTTTTCATAAGATTCGTTTCAAATAATAAATGTATGTAGAGATAGGAGCATTTTTTAAGGATTACGTATTTTTAAACTTTAAGAAAAGGGTATTTCTTACGCTTTCGCGAAAGCGTAATTTTAACCAACAATTATGGATCAAAAAACAGAATTTCGTAACCACATAACTAAAGGTAATACTTTTAAAGGCGATTATATCACTATGGGAGCCGCGATGCTCGATGGTGAGACCATCACAAATGCGCACGTAAAAGTACCTCTTAAGACTTTGAATAGACACGGTCTTATTGCTGGGGCTACAGGAACAGGTAAAACCAAAACACTCCAAGTAATTGCCGAAAATCTGTCTGATAAAGGCATTCCAGTACTCTTAATGGATATGAAAGGAGATCTTTCTGGGATTGCAAAGGCGAGTCCAGGACATCCAAAAATAGATGAGAGACACGCAAAAATTGGCCTCCCATTTGAAGCCAAAGATTTTCCAGTAGAACTGCTAACACTATCAGAGCAAAATGGGGTGAGGTTACGAGCCACTGTAAGTGAATTTGGTCCTGTACTCTTTTCTCGTATACTCGATGCAACTGTCGCACAGTCAGGTATTATATCTATACTTTTTAAGTATAGTGATGATAATAAACTACCACTTCTAGATTTAAAAGATTTTAAAAAGATTTTACAATATGCGACAAGAGAAGGAAAAGATGAGATAGAAAGTGAATATGGACGAATCTCTACGGCCTCTTCTGGATCTATATTGCGTAAAATTGTTGAATTAGAACAGCAAGGAGCAGATATCTTTTTTGGAGAAAAATCATTTGATACAGATGATTTAACACGCAAAACAGCAGATGGACGCGGTATTATTAATGTAATACGTCTTACAGATATACAGGATAGGCCTAAACTGTTCTCTACGTTTATGTTGAGTTTACTTGCTGAAATTTATTCTACGTTTCCAGAGCAGGGTGACAGTGGTAAACCAGAATTAGTAATTTTTATAGATGAAGCTCATTTAATATTTAAAGAAGCTTCAAAAGCATTACATAGTCAAATTGAAAGTATCGTAAAACTGATACGATCCAAGGGTGTAGGAATCTATTTTGTAACTCAAAACCCTACCGATATCCCAGAAGGAGTTTTGAGTCAGCTAGGTCTCAAAGTGCAACACGCACTTCGCGCATTTACAGCCAAAGATAGAAAAGCAATAAAACTAACTGCCGAAAATTATCCCGACTCCCCATATTATGATACAAAAACGGTTCTCACATCATTAGGAATAGGAGAAGCGCTTGTATCTGCCTTAGATGAAAAAGGTCGCCCCACTCCCCTTGCAGCAACTATGCTTAGAGCCCCTATGTCACGTATGGATATATTAAGTGACAAGGAAATAGAAGCCCTTAATGATCGTTCTGATCTTGTAGAAAAATACAGTGAGCTTACGGATCGTGAGAGTGCTTATGAACTTTTACAAGAAAAAATTGCAAAAGCAAACGAACAAGAGGCAAAAGAAAAAGCAAAAGCAGAGCGCTCCAAAGCATCTAGGAGTGCTTCTAGATCAAAATCTTCAAGCACAAGACAAAGCGCTGGATCAAAAGCTCTTATAAAGGTACTTACTAGTGCTACTGTAATAAGAGGTGTTTTTGGAATCTTAGGTAAGATGCTTAAATAATAATCTAAAATTAAATTCTCAATTGAGAAACATACCCCATATGAAAAAAAACATTATTGCACTATCCTTATTATCTATAATTGCTGCAAGCTGCAGTACATCTTCAGAGTTTGAGATTACAGAGTCGTCTGTAGGTCCACTTACAAAAACAACCCAAATACGTGATTTAAAGAAGGTGTTTGCCAATGATAGTCTTGTGGACGCTACAGGTACTACAGATTTTAAGATACCCCAAGGATATGTTACAGTTTATGAAAAGGGTGGCAAGAGACTTTTAGAGTTAGGTCCTTCTTCTACCGAGTCTGATGCGACCGTAAACTACATACGTGTATATGATGATCGCTACACCACTTCTGGTGGTGTGACAACTACAAGCACATTTAAAGATATACAAGATGGCTATAATATAAAGCGTATAGACAACCTCATATCAACTATTGTTGTCATAGTAGAAGATTCGGACGAGTATTTTACAATCGATAAAAAGCATCTTCCTTCGGAGCTTATGTTTGACACTAAAAGTAAAGTGGAGTTAAATCAAATTCCTGATGAAGCTCCGATTAAATATGTACAAATAAGCTGGTAGAAGATATGTCTTATAAAATTCAAAA
>CAWUIT010000227.1:0-4618 GCA_963922345.1 uncultured Dokdonia sp.
TCATAGCTACAAAAAGGCAAGTGCTATTATCCCTATATTTGCTTACTAAAAAAACCAACCTTAACCTATGGGTCTTGTCACAGCCAAAGAAGTTGCCCGCGCTATCAATGTCGATAAACTCGGCTTTGTAGGTACTTTGCTAGGTTGGTCATTAATGAAGGTTCTTAAAATTTCTACAGCAAATAAAATTTATGATCGCAATAAACATCTTAGTGACTTAGATTTTTTAAACGCGCTTCTAGATGAATTTCAAATCAAATTTGAAATTCCGGAGGAAGATTTAAAAAGACTTCCTAAAAATGGCGCTTACATTACAATATCAAACCATCCACTAGGTGGCATAGATGGTATATTACTGTTAAAGCTCATGCTAGAGCAACGGCAAGAC
Organism: uncultured Dokdonia sp.; assembly: GCA_963922345.1. Lineage (GTDB taxonomy): Bacteria > Bacteroidota > Bacteroidia > Flavobacteriales > Flavobacteriaceae > Dokdonia. Next base: position 389 of record CAWUIT010000227.1, read on the forward strand.
TTTAAAATTATCGCAAATTTTTTATTGCATCGCATTGCACCTTTAAAACCTTATGTAATGCCGGTTAATCCTTTTGAAAATAAAAAGGATATCAAATCAAGTGTTGCTGGATTTAAAAGTGCTATAGCCCATTTAAGAGATGGACATCCTTTGGGGATATTTCCAGCAGGAGAAGTCTCTACGTACAAAGATGATAAGCTCATTATAGACAAGCCTTGGGAAGAGGCCGCTATGAAATTGATACAAAAGGCAGAGGTCCCCGTGGTTCCTATTTATTTTCACGCAAAAAATAGTAGGTTGTTCTATCAACTATCGCGCATAAGCGATACACTACGTACAGCAAAACTACCTAGCGAACTTCTTACCCAAAAACACCGAATCATAAAAGTACGCATCGGGAACCCCATTAAAGTAGACTCGCAAAAAGAACACGACAGTTTGCCAGAGTTTACAGAGTTTCTAAGAAAGAAAACGTACATGCTTGCAAATTCTTTTGAAAAAAAGAGCCTGCTAAAGGAGATACCCCAAAAATTAAAAACACAGAAGGAGCCCAAAAAAATAGTCACAGAGATAAGTAGTGACCTTATAGAACAGGAGGTTAAAAATCTTCGTAATACAGACCGTAGACTCCTTACCAGTAAAAATTACGAGGTGTATCTAGCACCTGCTCAAGAAATCTCGAGTATTTTACGAGAGATAGGTAGACTACGAGAGATCACTTTTAGAGCTATAGGAGAGGGCACAAATGAAGCTATAGATCTAGATAAATTTGATCGCTACTATTACCATATGTTTTTATGGGACGTTAAAGAAAAAGCTATCGCTGGTGCTTATAGAATGGGTTTAGGCTCAAAAATTTATAAAGAGTATGGTATCGATGGGTTTTACCTGCAAGATCTGTTTCGTTTTGAACCTGAGCTACATAAAATGATGAGCGAGAGTATTGAGATGGGGCGTGCTTTTATCACAAAAGAATACCAACAAAAACCTATGCCGTTATTCCTTCTTTGGAAAGGTATCGTGCATACCACGTTGCGTTTTCCAGAGCATAAATACTTGATAGGCGGTGTGAGTATCTCAAATCAATTTTCAAACTTTTCAAAGTCTATGATGATTGAGTTTATGAAATCGCATTACTACGACCCTTATATAGCACAATACATAAGACCTAAAAAGGAATGGAAAGTTAACTTAAAAGACGCCGATAAGGAATTTGTTTTTGATGAGAGTAAAGCAGACTTAAATAAATTTGACAAACTTATTGAAGAGATAGAAACAAACTCTCTTAGGCTTCCAGTACTTATTAAAAAGTACATTAAGCAAAATGCAAAGGTTATAGCTTTTAATGTAGATCCTCTTTTCAATAATGCGATAGATGGTCTTATGTACATACGCATTGCAGATTTACCAGAAAGCACGGTAAAACCTGTGATGGAAGAATTCCAAGAAGAACTTGAAAAAAAGTATGGACAGCGCTCCTCAGAAGAAGAGTAGTTTTTTTTCGCTTTCGCGACAGCGTACTAGTTTGAACTCTTTACAGAAAGACTGCTATATTTTGCTTTAATAATCATAAACACTCCATAACCTACAAGTCCTAAGGCAACAACTCCCATTACTGTCGCTCCAAACTCCTCTTGAATAAAACTAAAAGCATCTGTCTTGCCCAATCGCTCTGCGTTGCCTGAAACACCTGCTTTTACAAAAAGAATACCTAATATCGCTGCTATAACACCACGCGCCGTAAAGCCAAATTTACCCGCCTTCATTAAAAAGCTGCTAGCTTTTTGGTCTAACTGTGCATTTTCTACATCTTCCTTGAACTTGCCAGAATACGCTTGATAGAATTCATAAATACCTTTTCCTATAACTATCACGCCTATTATAATAGCAATAGTAGCTGCATAGTCTGAGTTAAAGATTTTGAGACCTCCGCCACCTTGGTTACTACCATTTAAAATAACTTTTAAAGCAGAGTATGCTAGTAAACCATAAAGCGCTCCACTTATAAAATAACTTACCCGCTTTATAATACCTTTTGCATCATTATCCAGATCATTAGGATTTCCTAATGCCTGATACCACCTCCAGAAAACATAACCTAGCAACCCTATAGCAAGTAGAATTAGAAGTACTTTTCCAAAAGATTGATCTGCTATAAAAGATAGCACATCTTCAGAGCCCGCCTTCTCACCACCAAAGCCAAAGGCCCCAAGTGCAGTAAGCGCACCAATAATAAAATATACAATTCCCTTTGTTGCGATGCCAAAACTGGCAAACTTTTCTCTTTTACTTCCCATAATTTCTATTTATCTATATTCTGGATTTTCAAAATTCCAACGTGTCCCATCATCCCAATCGCCTCTAGAATTACCATATGATGGATATCCATCTGCATCCTTGAGCATTTGTGCAAGATGGAGTAGATTATATGTCATAAATGTCGTGTTGCGATTTGTAAAGTCGTTATTCTTTGCGCCACTTTTTTCGTCATTATAACTTGGTCCAGGTCCAGCTTCACCTATCCATCCACAATCTGCTTGAGGCGGTATACTATATCCTATGTGCTGTAATGCATATAGGGTACTCATAGCCACGTGTTTTATGCCATCTTCATTACCAGTAATTACACATCCCCCTACTTTTCCATAGAAGTAGTATTGACCCTTTTCATTCCTTCTGCCGCTTTCAGCGTATAGGCGCTCTATGAGCTTTGTTGCTACAGAAGATTTCTCTCCTAGCCATATAGGTGTTCCAATGACTAAAATATCTGCGTCTTGTACTTTTTTAAAAATAGAAGGCCACTCATCTACAGCAGCACCATGCTCTGTCATGTCGTGATAAACACCGTAGGCAATATCGTGATTTACAAACCTGATATATTCTACAGTAACTCCTTCTGCTCGCATAATATCAATAGAGACATCCATAAGAGCCTTGGTGTGACTCATCTCCGGTGTCTTTTTAAGCGTACAGTTGATAAATAATGCTTTAAGTTTTGTAAAATTAGTTTTGCTAGTTGCCATGGTATGCAGTTTTATTTTTTCACGCCTTCTAAAATATAATCGTCTATCTCTAGGTTTTCTGAGGTGTGTAAAACACTCACATCTCCCGTGGTTTCTAGTATCATTGCTTTAACATGCCTTAATTGAAATGCATTTGCTTCTCTCAATTTACCGCGTAACTCACTTTCAGTCACCTTAGTTTTCTTTAAATTATCGTGAAGAATCTCACCATCTTTTATTAAAAAAATAGGTGAGTTATCAATAGCTTGCTCTACCGTCTCGCTCTTATACCTCGCAAGTGTAATTAAATAGTTAAGAAGATAGAGAATCCCAATTGTTACAACTCCTATAAGTGGTGCGGGTTTTGCAGTAGCGATACTCATTGCTAGTAGATTACCTATGGCAATGGTATTTAAAAAATCAAACCCTGTCATTTTACTAAAACTTTTGAGTCCGAAAATTTGAGTATAAAGCAATACGGCTATGTAGATTCCTATAGAAGCGATAAGTACCTCGGGTAACATATCAAAACCCTCAAGGAAATATTTCCAGTCTAAGTTCATAATCAGTTAGTTTGCAGTTGGATTATGAAGATATAAAGACTTTACTAAAAGTAGCGCTTTAGGACAGACTTTGACAAATGTTTAATATTTCTGACTTCCAAAAATATGGAGAGTATTGTTGAAGAATTATCAGCTATCTAATTGTTCTGAAAGGGTCTTCAATTTGTCCTCGCTTATAGGTTTGATAACAAAGTTTTTTACATTTTTATAGCTAGCCGCTTTCTCTCGATCTCTAGGATCTACTGAACTGGTAACTATAAAAATGGTAATTTTCTTTATAACATCAACCTCTGTAATAGCGTCTAAAAATTGCCAACCGTCTAAAACCGGCATATTAATATCTAATAATATCACTTCTGGTATAGCCGATTTTAAAGTTCCGTTTAAAACCGGCAAAAGATGATCAAGAGCTTTTTGTCCATCGTGAAAAATGAGAAATCCTTTACAAAAATTTGCCATTTTCATCAAACGTTGCGCTCCAAAAACAAAAATGGGATCGTCATCAATAATGCAAGCTATATCTACTGTTTTCATTTTTTCAAAAGTATTTGAAATGTTGAGCCTACATGTACCTTGCTCTTAACTGTTATTTGACCTCCCATAGCTTCTATCTGATTTTTTACAATATATAATCCTAAGCCTCTAGCGTTTTCCTTACGATGAAA
>CAWUIT010000228.1:0-4590 GCA_963922345.1 uncultured Dokdonia sp.
AAAGGGTAAGCCGCTTCTTTACGTGAGTAGGGGAAATCCCAAGAGTCTGCAGTAACCATTGCTAGCGTATGCGGAGCATTTTTCATTATGTGATTTGTCTCCTCTGCTGTCGCTTCTTTAATCTCTTTACGTATAGAGATCATAGCATCGCAAAAGCGATCTAGTTCCTCTTTACTCTCACTCTCCGTAGGTTCTATCATCATTGTTCCTGCTACAGGAAAAGAAACCGTAGGCGCGTGAAAACCGTAGTCCATTAAACGTTTTGCAATATCAGTTACTTCGATACCTTGTGTCTTAAAAGGGCGACAGTCTATGATCATTTCGTGAGCAGCGCGACCACGCTCACCTACATAAAGACACTGATAATGCCCATCGAGTCTTTCCTTAATATAATTTGCATTGAGTATTGCATACTCTGTAGAATGGCGCAATCCAGGTTCTCCTAGCATAGTGATGTATGCATAAGATATTAAACAAGCAAGAGCAGATCCCCAAGGTGCGGCACTAATGGCAGTGATCGCTTGATCACCACCTGTTGTAATTACTGGATTTGTAGGTAAAAAGGGAACAAGTTGTTTTGCTACACATATTGGACCTACACCTGGGCCACCACCACCATGAGGTATTGCAAAAGTTTTATGCAAGTTGAGGTGACACACATCTGCACCTATTTGTCCAGGGTTTGTGAGTGCCACTTGTGCATTCATATTTGCTCCATCCATATACACTTGACCACCATGATCATGTATAAGTTGAGTGATTTCTTTTATGGCACTTTCATACACGCCGTGAGTAGATGGGTAGGTAATCATTAAAGCAGCAAGATTGTCTTTGTATTTTTCTGCTTTCTCTCTAAGATCGTCTACATCTATATTCCCATTATCAAGTGCTTTTGTAACCACTACTTTCATTCCAGCCATAACGGCACTAGCAGGGTTCGTTCCGTGAGCAGATGATGGAATTAAGCATATGTTGCGATGGCTATCACCTCTTGACTCGTGGTATGCCCGTATGACCATAAGTCCAGCATATTCTCCTTGTGCTCCAGAATTAGGTTGTAATGAGGTTCCAGCAAAGCCAGTAATCTCAGTAAGTTGTTCTTCTAGTTTCTTAAGCATAGTCTGGTACCCCTGAGCTTGTTCAAGAGGAGCAAAGGGATGTATGTTCCCCCATTGCGGGTCAGAAAGTGGTAACATTTCAGATGCCGCATTAAGCTTCATCGTACAAGAGCCTAATGATATCATGGAATGATTTAATGATAGATCTTTACGTTCTAGCTTTTTGATGTAACGCATCAACTCGGTTTCAGAGTGATATGTATTAAATATAGGAAGCTGTAGGAAGGATGTTTCACGAGCGACACTTTCTGGAATGGCATTACCTTGTAAAAAGTCTGTAACCGTTATAGTTTCTTTAGATAACGCTTTCGCGAAAGCGGAAACGATATCATTAACGTCTTGAAGTGTAGTGGCCTCATGTACTGAAATAGCCACCGTCTCTGCGTCAGGATAATGAAAGTTTATTTCCAGCTGTTCTGCCGCTTTTGCAACTTTTGCAGCATCTGTCTTAATTTGAATTGTGTCAAAATAACTCTCATTAGTTTGATAAAGGCCTAGTTTTTCAAGAGCATCTGCAAGAGTAGCGGTCGTATTATGAACCTTATTTGCTATGTTTTTCAGCCCTTCTGGACCGTGATAAACACCATACATTCCAGCCATAACAGCTAGTAAAACTTGTGCTGTACAGATGTTTGAAGTGGCCTTATCTCTTTTAATATGTTGTTCTCGAGTCTGCAACGCCATACGCAATGCGCGTTTACCATCTGTATCTTTAGTCACACCAATGATACGTCCCGGGATACTTCTCTTATATTTTTCTTTGGTTGCAAAATAGGCTGCGTGCGGTCCTCCATAACCTAACGGAATTCCAAAACGTTGCGTTGTTCCAACCACCACATCTACTCCAAACTCTCCTGGTGCTCTCAGTTTTACAAGACTAAGTATATCTGCTGCTACAGCTACTTTAATTTCGGCAGCGTTTGCATTTGCTACAAAACCTGCGTAGTCAAAAACTTTTCCAGAAACTCCTGGATATTGCAAAATCGCTCCAAAGAAGTCCGAAGAGAAGTTAAACTCCTCGTGGTTACCTACAACAAGTTCTATTCCTATAGGTGTGGCACGGGTTTTTAATAGAGACAGTGTTTGTGGGAGTATTTCTTCTGAAACAAAAAACTTATTTACATCTGCTTTTTTCTGATTGCGACTACGCACAGAAAATAAAAGCGTCATTGCCTCTGCAGCTGCTGTAGACTCATCAAGTAAAGAAGCATTTGCCAGCTCCATACCTGTGAGATCTGTAATCATAGTTTGATAGTTAAGCAATGCTTCTAGACGGCCTTGCGCAATCTCTGCTTGATATGGGGTATATGCGGTATACCAGCCTGGATTTTCAAGAATGTTACGCTGGATAACAGCTGGAGTGATCGCTTGATGATAACCCAACCCTATGAAGGATCTGAACACTTTATTTTTATTTGAAAGTGCTGTGATGTGTGCAGCAAACTCATGCTCGCTTACAGCTGGGTCTAAAGAAAGCTTTTTCTCAAGTCTAATGTTATCTGGGATAGTTTCAAAAATAAGCTCTTCGATAGTCTCAACGCCTACGGTTTTAAGCATCTCTGGGAGGTCACTTCTACGGGGGCCTATATGGCGTAATGCAAACGAATCTGTGTTCATCGTACGGTGTGATTTTAAGAGCCACAAAAATAAGATATCACAACCAATTTTACGATACTTTTGACACGCTTACAGCCATTGTTTTTCAACCAAAAGCACGTCTTATTAACACTTGTAGTATTTTTGTTTAATGCAGATTTTTAAGCGCTTTTTTGATTTTTATATTAATAGCAGCATACACGTTAGTCTAGCAGTAGTCGCGATGTGCTGGGTGACTTATCTCAACTTAGACATAAGCGTTAATTTTAAGCTCCTTGGGTTTGTTTTTTTTAGTAGTGTAACGGGGTATAATTTTGTAAAATATGCAGAAATCGCTGGTTTACACCATCGAAGCCTAGCACAATCTCTTAAATCTATTCAAATTTTCTCTCTAGTCTGTGGGGTGGGAATGGTTGTGCTTGCCTTTTTTATGCCCTTAGAGGTATGGGTGTTATGCGGTATCTTAGGTTTTATCACGTTGCTCTACGCTGTGCCTTTTTTTCTACCTACCTCCAGAAGTAGGGGCAATCTCAGGAGTATATCTGGAATCAAAATTTATATCATTGCCTTGGTCTGGACTGGCGTCACGGTTGCGATTCCCCTTGTTGCAGTTTCCGTGGAATACTCTTGGGATATTTTCATTTTGGGGCTACAGCGTTTTTTATTAGTTCTAGCACTAATGATACCCTTTGAAATACGTGATATGCAAGTAGATGCAAAAAGTTTGAAAACGCTCCCTCAGGTACGAGGTATGAAGGCGGCCAAAGTTATTGGGGTAGTCTGGCTTGTTGCATTTTTAATGCTCGAGTTCTTTAAGGATACGCTAGATAGTGCGATCCTTGTAAACAACTTAATTCTTGTAGTAGTGCTGGGTTTGTGTATTACGCTTTCGCGAAAGCGAGATGCTTCTAGTGATTATTTTGCATCATTTTGGGTAGAAGGTATTCCTATTTTATGGCTTGGAAGTGCGCTCGTTATTATTGGTTAGAGGTATTAAGTTGATCTCGTAGGCGTTGTTTCATAAGTTCCTTATCGCCAGCACTCACTGTTTTGACGGATGGATTTTTAATCATCTTCGTGAGTTTACCATTACGTGCTGAGTATTTACGACAAGCCCTGCAGTAGATCAAATGTATGTTGAGCTTTATTTTCTCAAGTAAGGTGGCCTCCTTGTATTGACTTTTATCGCAAATGTGGTTTGCTTCGTGACATTCTGTTTTTAATTTCATTTTTTAAAAGTTAAATTCTATACGATTATAACCAGTTTTCCTGCATACAACTAGCCATTGCCGTACGAGCTCTATGGATAATCACCCAGAAATTAGACGGGGTAATATCAAATTCTTTACAAATGGCTTCTGTGTCAAAATCGTCAATTGTTTTCATTTTAAATATGCGTGCTTGTTTTGAGGGTAGTTTTCCTAAACAATTAAATATTGCTTCTCCTAATTCTTCATTTTCTATAGTATCTTCTGCTGTTTGCTCATACGGGTCTGCCACCTTTTCCTCTAGCCAATCTCCTTCACTCTCATCATCTGTATAATTGATATGTACTTCGGCTTTGCCTTTTTTAGAATTTTTCTTGCGGTATTGATCTATAATTTTTCTTTTTAATATCGATATGAGCCATGTGCGTTCTGTGGCTTCTCCTTTAAAATTTTTCATAGATTTTAATCCCGCGAGAAAAGTCTCAGATATCAAATCTTGTGCTAGTTCACGATCATTTATACGCGTAATGGTATAGTTAAATAGATAGTCAGAATACTGATCTACCCACTTAGTAGGATCTATTTGATTAGTTGGCATAAATTATTGGTCGTAAATTTCTTTAAAAATAACATAAATGTGATAATCTCTTGACTACTTGCATTTAAGA
>CAWUIT010000229.1:0-4588 GCA_963922345.1 uncultured Dokdonia sp.
GATGCTCGATCTTGGGGCTACGTACCCTTTAATCATGTAGTTGGAAAACCAGTTTTTGTATGGTTTAGCAAGGACGCTAATGTACCCGGTCTTAAAGGTATACGCTGGGATCGTGTTTTTACCACGGTAGGTGGTGAAGGACCTCTAGTGAGCTATCGCTATTGGTTTTTAGGTGTACTTGTGCTCTATTTTGGATGGACATTCTATAGAAAAAAGAAACAGCCAAAAGCCAAGAAGTAATTGTATGAAATCAGCTCTTATTACACAAGGCTATTGCGCGCCTATAATACAATATGCTGTCATAATGCAAGCAGATCAATTGCATCTTGAGGCCAAAGGTAATTTTCAAAAGCAATCATACCGCACACGTATGAAAATTGCTACCTCTACTGGCGATCTTACACTCATTATACCCATTTTACATCGTAAAGACAAAACTGAGCGACAGCAATACTATGATGTGCAGATAGAGAATAAATTTCACTGGCAGCGGGATCACTGGCGTTCTTTAAAAATAGCGTATCAGACTTCTCCATACTTCGAGTATTATGAAGATGATTTTGAACCGCTATATCATACAGAATACCAGTCTCTCATACAATTCAATAATGCCTGTGATAAAGTAATTAGGGAATGCCTCCAACTAGAAAAACCCTCAATCTTAACAGAAGAATATTTTAAAAATCCCTCGCAACAAGATTTTAGACATTTGGTTAGTGCAAAAAAAGAACCAGAGTATCCACTACCCCAATACAATCAACTATTCCAAGAAAATCACGGGTATCTGAAAAACCTAACCATTCTTGACCTTTTATTTAATCTGGGACCTAGTGCTCAAGAATATTTAGAAAATATAGATCTCACCTTTACTGCAGCTCAATAGTTGCCATTGAAGGTTTATGATCGCTTAAATCTACGTCATAGGTTTCAAAATCTATTACAGGGAATTTTTCGTCTACTAAGATAAAATCAATGCGTAAAGGAATTATATCAAACCAGAATGTGGCACCTGTTCCTGATCCCGCTTTCGCGAAAGCGTCTACCTTATCACCTTTTACCTTGCGATACATATAGGACGTTGCACTATTATTAAAATCACCTGTAACAATGACTGGATGGGGAGAAGTTGCCTCACTTTCCAAAAATTCTGTAACCTGTGTTTCCTGCTTTACAAATGCTTGACCCAATCTCCCCAAAAGTTTTTTTGAATTCTCTTGTTGTAAAGAATTTAAACTAGGTGATAGTCTAAAAGATTGGAAATGCATATTGTAAACTCTTACAGTGTCAAGAGCTACTATAATATCTGCATAAATACCATTGTTACCTGTGTTTTCAAAATCTAATGAACCACTATTGACTATAGGATATTTTGAAAATAGTACTTGACCAAAATTTTTATTTGAAGGCTTCATAACCTTAAATTCATAAGGGTATAGTGTAGCGTCTGGTTTAAAATTAGGATGGTACTCTTGAAAACAGATGACGTCAGGATTTTGTTCTGTAACAAAGTCTATTATGCGCTCACCAACCTTTACTTCTGGTGACCAACCATTGATATTAAACTGCCTCACATTATATGTAAGCACCTTTAAATTTGCATTATTCGTTGTTTCTTGAGTCCCGCTTATGCGAAATAGCGAAATAATATGTGTAATCCCTATAGCGAGGACTAGAGCCGATAGCAATAACTGCCTTTTACCTCTAAATAACCAATATAAAAAGAAAAGAAAATTGACTAAAAGTAAGCCAGGAAGCACCAAGCTTAAAACCGAAAGGGCTGGAAAAAGATGCGGTGGTATGTAGGGCAATAGATAACTGAGGAGGAGTAAAACCGCAACTATACTATTGATAAAAAATATGATCTTATTAAAGATTCCCAGTTTTTTCATCTTCTATTCTTTCCCTGCCTTAAAGAGAAAGTCTTTTTCTGCCTTAGAAAGACTATCGTAACCGCTTTTGCTTATTTTATCTAAAATGGCGTCTATACGCTGTTGTTGCTCTGACTTTGAGGCTACTTTTGTTTGTGTCGTCGTTTGGGTAGCCTTTCTTCTATTTTTATGAACGGTACGTAAGGGGGATTTTTTTTCTTTTTTAGGAGATTTTGAAAACCAGCCCGCGACACTATCCATTATTTTTTCAAACCACAATCCTATATCCTTACCCTGTAAAAGCTGCCTAGCATAAATAAATCCAAAAGCCGCCCCGCCTAGATGTGCTATCGAGCCTCCTGCATTACCAGAGGTGGGAAGTCCAAGTAAATCTATTAAAACAAAAATGAGTGCTATATGCCATAATTTGAGATTAAAAAAGAACACTCTTATCTCTGTGTTAGGTGTATACGTCGCAATAAAAACAATAATCGCATTTACTGCTGCAGAGGCCCCTAAAAGGACACTTAATCCCTTAAAAGCTGGCAAAATATTATAAAGCAATAAAAACACCGCTCCACCTGCCATTCCCCCTAAGAGGTAAACCGCCAGTAATCGTTTTTCTGTAAATAAATTTAATATAAACCTTGAGAATACATAGAGGTAAAGCATATTCCAAAGCAAATGCCATACTCCAGAGTGTAAAAAAGCATAAGTTAAAATAGACCACGGCTGTTGTAAAAAACGCCACGTATCGGTAGGAAGAACAAAATATCTATTGAGTACAGTCGCATCAACTTGAATAATCCAAGGCAGTAAGTTGAAGATTAAAAAAACACCTACATTAATTACAATAAGTTTTATTGCAATATTAGCTGTCTGATATTTATATAATAATGATGTATTTGCCATTTTCTTAATTCTAATATTGACCTAGACCTTGTTTTTTCCAATACCACATCATAATAAAACCAAAGAGTGCACCGCCTAGGTGCGCCCAATTTGCAATATTTGCTCCAAATATAGAAAAGCCAGTTACCCCAGAAAATAAGTCTATCGCCACAAGTATTGGGATAAAGTACTTTGCTTTTATGGGAACCGGAATAAATAGTAAGCCCAAAGAAGCATTTGGAAAAAGCATTCCAAAAGCTACTAGAACTCCCATAATTGCTCCCGATGCTCCAACTGCTGGTACGGCAAAGGACTCATATAATTTTTGAGCAGTCTCACGGGGTATAATCTCACTAAAAGATCCTGTGGTCAAAATATCATTAATATCTTGAGCATTAAAACCAAGAGACATAATTGCCTCACTTGCATTGGTAAAATGAAAATAATTTACCAACGTATGTATAAGTGCTGCTCCTAACCCTGCAGAGAAGTAAAAGAAAATAAACCGCTTCTGGCCTAAAGCATTTTCAATAGGGCTCCCAAACATCCATAGCGCATACATATTAAATACAATATGCATAGGGCTGCTTAAATCATGCATAAACATATGTGTAAGCGGTTGCCATATCTGCCAGTTAGGATGTTCTACAAACCAAAGTGCAAATAATTGCATAGCCGGCTCCGGTTTAATTATAAACAAGGAACCCAAATAGAAAATTACATTTACTATTAAGAGTATCTTGACCGTTTCCGTTATTCTTCCCATAGATTTATTTAAATTTTCTTTCTAGGTCCTCGCCCGTCATTGTAATAAACGTTTTACGATTGCTAGGTGACACACTAGATTCTTTACACGCAAATAGGCTATTTACTAGATGCTCTCTAGACAGTGAGTCCAAGGCTTCTCCACCCTTTACTGCGAGACTTTTTGCCATACTCTTTGCAAGTGTATCTGTCTGGCTAAAGCCACTATCTGGTATCTCATTCTCAAGATCACTTAATAATTGTTCAATCACAACAGGTACTTGCCCCTCAGATATAGATGTCGGTATCCCGCAAATTTCAAGCGTCTCATTTTGGACATTTCCAAATAAGAAGCCTGTATTTTCAAGTCCCTCTTTTAACTCACGGATAAGGGCCAGTTCTGATGGCGTATAGGTAAGCGTAAGTGGAAATAATAATTGCTGACTCACAGATTCTTTTACGGTGATGTTCCTCAAAAACTCTTCGTACAAAACGCGTTGGTGCGCCCTATGTTGATCTATAATGACCATCCCACTTTTTATCGTACTTACGATGTACTTATTATTGAGCTGATACGTCGTCGCTTCTGCAGTATCATTTCGAAAGTTTTTTGATTCCGCTTTCGCGAAAGCGGTATTCATACCACTCTCAAACATATCTGCAGTGGCTACTTCTTTTTCAATAATTAAAGTACTACCGCCCGTACTTTGAGAAGAATCACCTTCAAATATTTTTTCCCATCCTGTGACATTAGGCTTTTCGTAATCTGGTCGCTGCACTCCACGTTTTGGGGGTGGTACATTTTCAAATGGATTAAAGGTGCGGTCTACCTCTATCTTGGGAGTAGTTACTCCTTTATTTTTATAATCATAGGGTGTATCTAGCTCACTATCACGATCAAAATCTAAAACTGGTGCGATACTAAATTGCCCTAAGCTGTGCTTTATGGTACTACGTAACATAGCATAAAGCGCGTGCTCGTCGTCAAATTTTATTTCAGTCTTGGTAGGATGTATATTAATATCAATAGTACTTGGATCAACCTTGAGATATAAAAAGTAGCTTGCTCTAGCACGATCTGGGAG
>CAWUIT010000230.1:0-4544 GCA_963922345.1 uncultured Dokdonia sp.
CTCGAATTTGGTCTGCAAAGAAACCACTTTTTTCTGGATATTTCAAACTTAAAATTCGATAGGCTTGTTTTGCCTTTTCATAGTTTTTTTGCTCGACGTAAACTCTAGCTAAAGTCTCTGTCATCAAGGCCTCCGATGAAAAAGTAAATTCCTTATTAGTTGTCTTTTTTGAATCTTGAATCGGTTTAATTGCACTGATTTTAGGATTCGTTTCTATAAAAGAATCGATGATTTGTTGCTTACGCTCGCGAGAAAGTGAGGATGCTTGGTTTTCTAGAAGTTCTGTACTTTCATCTGTTGTTTCTGAAGTCTTAATATTCTCAATATCACTAGCATCATTTGAAGCCTTTTGTATAGTGTCTCTCTGTGCGTTTTTTTGATCCTCGTTCTCTCTATTGATTGGTTTAAAACTGGATAGCTGCAACCACTCTGTAAATGAATGAGCTTCGTTTTTTGTAAAAGAGAGTGGCTTACCTACCTGTAATACCTCCTTGGCAGTTTTGGGAGTCATTGTCGAATCTGACTTCTCTATAAATAATCCAGGGTCTAAAATTTGTGATGCCTTCTCTTGCTCTTCAATATCTACCTGTTGAGTTACATCTTGCAAGTCATTTACAACAATGGCACGCAACTTTTTATCTTGATCTTTTATTGCTTCACTTACATCAGATTGCATGAAATAATCTGAGGTTATATATTCAAAAAGTACAGATCGATTAGTAGTATGGCAAGCAGTTCTTTTTAGAGCTTTGTTATAAGCAAAACTCTCTTGATTTTTTAAGCCTTTGAGGTATAGTGCATGCGCACTTTGAAAAAATGGAAAAGTATCAATGATGGCTCGCAAGTCTTGGGTCTGACTCTTACTTATTTGATCAGGATGTTCTAAAAGATATGTGTACTGTTCTATCGTCATTACCAGCGAGCAAGGGATGCATTGAAGATGTCTTGAGTAATACGCTCAAAAATTTCATCAAGGGCAGTATCAAGGGTACTACCTACCAGTTGAGTGGTGCCTGGCACATCAGAAAAGAAAGAGAATCTACGTTCAAAGTCAAATTCTCCATCCTCTCGAGTGTTATTAAAGAATCTCACATTTACAGTAACTGTAAGTCTATTTTGAGCTGCTGTATTCTCTGAGGTAGAAGCTTGAGGAGCTATATAATATTCTACTATCTCACCTTCATAAACAACATCTGCATTTCCATTTGTAAGTACTAAGGGCGATTGATTTTGAATAATGTCCCTTAACTGTTCTGTAAACTCTCGATCTATTCCAGGTTCTACAATTGCCGCTTCATTTTGAAAAAAACGTACATTAAATGTCTCTTCATTGGTTATTGAAACGCCACTTAGAGAATAGACTCCACAACTTAACAGAGTAAGTGCGCTTAATATAGCTAGAAAAGTTTTATAGATGTGCTTCATAAGTATAGAACGAAGATGCTGTTTAAAAATTGAATGTACGATCTCCGTAGAGATTTATAAATCAAACTGTTTTATTTTTCTATAAAGTGTACGCTCGCTTATCCCTAATTCTTGAGCCGCAGCTTTGCGTTTTCCTTTATGACGTTCTAGCGATTTTTTTATTAATTCTAATTCTTTATCGTGTAAAGAGAGTGTTTCCTCCTCTTCAATTTCTTCAGCAAAATGATAAGGATCTACGCTAGGTTCTGGAGCAGGTTCTGGAGCTTGTGCTTTTTGAGGAATCTGTAGAACATCCATAACCTCTTCTACAGTTTCATAAGAGTCTCCGTCGTCATCATCATAAATCTTCTTAATAAGACTTTCATTTTCTTCACGTACATCAGAAGTATTTCCATTTTTCATAAGCTCAAGAGTGAGCTTTTTGAGATCGTTAAGATCTGCTTTCATGTCAAATAATACCTTGTATAAAATCTCTCGCTCGTTTGAAAAATCCGACTTTTCATCAGCTTTTACCAGCGCAGGAAGACGAGATCCTGTGTCGGGTAGGTAATTGCGTAACGTCTGGGCATTTACTTCTCTATTGGTTTCTAGAACAGAGATTTGTTCTGCCACATTACGTAACTGTCTAATATTACCACTCCATCTATACTGGACTAGTAGCTGGATAGCCTCATCAGATAGTCGTATGGTGGGCATCTTGTATTTCATCGCAAAATCTGATGCAAACTTTCTAAAAAGTAAATGGATATCACCCTTACGGTCTCTAAGGGGTGGCAGTGGTATGTCTACAGTACTTAGACGGTAATAAAGATCTTCTCTAAACTTACCTTGTTCGATAGCTTCAAACATAGAAACGTTAGTCGCCGCGACTATGCGTACATCTGTTTTTTGTGTTTTTGAAGATCCTACTTTTAAAAACTCTCCATTTTCCAAAACTCTCAATAGACGTACTTGGGTAGGTAATGGTAATTCACCCACTTCATCAAGAAATATTGTACCACCGTCTGCCTCTTCAAAATAACCACTACGTGTTGAGGTAGCTCCGGTAAATGCACCTTTCTCGTGTCCAAAAAGCTCGCTATCTATAGTTCCTTCCGGTATCGCTCCACAGTTTACGGCTATATATTTATTGTGTTTTCTGTGAGATAGTGAGTGAATGATACGAGGGATACTTTCTTTACCTACTCCAGACTCTCCCGTTACTAGTACAGAGATGTCAGTAGGGGCTACCTGAATTGCTTTTTCAATAGCACGATTTAATGCAGGATTATCTCCTATAATTCCAAATCGTTGTTTTGTAGTTTGTATTCCTTCCATAATCAATGGGTACTTTTTTAAGAGCTTAAAATATTATTTCGCTTTCGCGAAAGCGTAATTTCAAACACTGTTATTGCCAGTACTCAGCATAACCAATGGCTCTCCCGATAAGTGTTCCTGTGGTGCACTCTGTAACTTTTACTTTTACAAAGTCTCCCACTTTGTAATGTTCTTTTGGAAAGACAGCCACGATGTTTTGATCATTACGACCGCTCCACTCATCTTTATTTTTCTTTGATTCCTTTTCAATAAGTACTTCTACCGTTTGATCTTGATATGTCAATAAATTTTGTCTTGAGATTTCTCTTTGAAGATCTATAACCTCTTGCAATCTACGTTTCTTAACAGCAAGGGGAATATCGTCTTCCATTTTACGCTCTGCTAGTGTGCCAGGGCGTTCTGAGTAATAAAACATAAATCCATAGTCATACCTCACATAATTGATGAGGTCTAACGTGGCTTTGTGATCTTCTTCGGTTTCTGTTGGGAAACCAGTAATCATATCTTGACTAATACCGATATCTGGTATAAGAGTTTTAATATTATCAACCAGCGTTTTGTACTCTGCTACAGTATGCTGGCGGTTCATAAGCTTTAGTATTCTATCACTTCCAGACTGAACAGGTAAGTGTATATAATTACAAATGTTCTTATGCTTTGCCATCACCTCAATAACATCTAGTGTCATATCTTGAGGATTTGATGTTGAGAATCTAATACGCATTTTAGGTTGTGATCTTGCCACCATATCCATAAGCTGAGCAAAGTTTACGGCCGTAGCTTTGGCCATCTCACTTGCTTTGTCAAAGTCTTTTTTAAGACCACCGCCATACCATAGATAGGAATCTACATTTTGGCCCAATAGAGTGATCTCCTTAAAACCTTTATCAGAAAGGTCTTGTACTTCTTCTAAGATAGATTGTGGGTCACGACTGCGCTCACGGCCTCTCGTAAAAGGTACCACGCAAAACGTACACATATTGTCACAACCTCTTGTGATAGAGACAAATGCGGTTACCCCATTTGTTTGTAATCTTACGGGTGAGATGTCTCCATAAGTCTCCTCCTTAGAAAGAATAACATTTACAGCATTGCGGCCATCTTCTACCTCGCTTAGTAGATTTGGGATATCTTTATATGCATCTGGTCCCACGACCAGGTCTACAATTTTTTCTTCTTCCAGAAATTTACTCTTCAAGCGTTCTGCCATACAGCCCAAAACACCTACTTTCATTCCTGGATTAGTCTTGCGTTTTACGGCTTGGTATTTTTCTAGGCGCTTGCGTACCGTAATTTCTGCTTTCTCTCTTATAGAACAAGTATTTACTAAAACTAAATCTGCTTCTTCTAGATTTTGAGTAGTATTGTAACCTTCATTTGAAAGAATAGAGGCAACAACTTCACTGTCTGCAAAGTTCATCTGGCAACCATAACTTTCAATAAAAAGTTTTTTAGTATTTGTAAGATTACGTTCTAATGTAAGGGCCTCACCTTGTTTATGTTCGTCAATTATTTTTTCCATGTACCTTTTGCGTGCATAACCTCTGTCAAGTATTGTGCAAAGATACATCTAATATGAGGTTGTGACAAAGTGGCAGAGCCTAGATTTTATAATTAATTCTCGTTATTTGCGGTTAAAATGATCCATTGCTAGTGAAAATATTTTATACATTATTGTGCTTGCTTATGCTATTGCATACTACTGAAAATCTGCAAGCTCAAGAGGCTAATTTTATCCAACAAATTTCTGTAAGACACGATAATGACTTTCTCTTTGCGATAGATCGATATTATACAGCAGG
>CAWUIT010000231.1:0-4522 GCA_963922345.1 uncultured Dokdonia sp.
AAAAAACCCTTAAAACTCATTTTAAAATCAGACGCTATAAATAGTATATTTGCATAATCTTACACACCTATGAAATATAAAAGAATCCTTCTTAAATTATCTGGCGAAGCCTTAATGGGCGATAGACAGTATGGTATAGACCCCAAACGCCTTGCAGAATATGCAGAAGATATCAAAGCGGTTACTGAAAAAGGAATTGAAGTTGCTATAGTTATAGGTGGTGGTAACATCTTCCGAGGGGTAGCTGGGGCAAGTAAAGGTATGGACCGTGTACAAAGTGACCATATGGGAATGCTTGCGACAGTTATTAACGGGCTTGCACTACAAGATGCACTTGAGGCGGCAGATGTCAAAACGCGCCTACAAACGGCGATTAAAATAAACGAGGTGGCAGAACCTTTTATACGCCGTAAAGCGATGAGTCACCTTAATAAGGGACGTGTAGTCATATTTGGCGGAGGTACTGGTAATCCTTATTTTACAACAGACTCTGCAGCCGTGCTAAGAGCGATAGAGATTGAAGCAGATGTCATTTTAAAAGGAACGCGTGTAGATGGTATTTACACCGCAGACCCAGAAAAAGATCGTGACGCTGTGAAGTATGATCATATCTCTTTTGACGACGTGCTGAGTAAAGGTTTAAAAGTAATGGATACTACAGCCTTTACCTTAAGTCAAGAAAATGAATTACCTATCATTGTTTTTGATATGAATAAACGAGGAAACTTGATGAAAGTAGTATCTGGTGATACGATAGGTACGACTGTCAATTAGTAAAAACTATTGGCTCAATTTTTGTAAACTTGCTATACTAATTATATTACGATGAACGAAGATTTAAAATTTATTATAGATACTGCTAAGGAAGCAATGGATGCTGCTATTGTACACTTAGGGAAACGCTTACTTACTATACGTGCTGGAAAGGCAAGCCCAGCGATGCTTCAAGGAGTAATGGTAGATTACTACGGTAGTCCCACCCCACTTAGCCAAGTTGCAAATGTACTTACCCCAGACGGGCGAACCATCTCTATACAGCCGTGGGAAAAAACATTAATTCCAGAAATAGAAAAAGCTATTATTAATAGTAACCTAGGCTTTAATCCTATGAACAATGGTGAGAGTATTATTATCAATGTACCCCCACTTACAGAGGAGCGTCGTAAGGACCTTGTTAAACAAGCAAGAGCAGAAGCTGAAGATTCTAAAGTAGGTGTGCGTAACGATCGTAAGGTGGCTAATAATGACATCAAGAAGGTTGAAGATGCCTCTGAAGATGAAAAGGCAAATGCCGAAGTAGATATCCAAAAACTTACAGACTTACATATTAAAAAAATTGAAGATGTGCTCGCCACAAAAGAGGCAGAAATAATGACTGTATAGCCTCTTAAGAAGTTAAACAATTATAAAAAAGCGACCCTATGGTCGCTTTTTTGATACATTTACCCTACAATCTCAACTATGCGTTATCTACTTATTGCTATTCTACTTCTGTTGAGTATTGTTTTGCACGCTCAAGATGATGTAACAACAAGTGACCTTATCAATAGGGCTATCGAGAATAGAATTTCTAATGACCCCCGGGTAGCTTTAGAAACGTATTCTTATACCATTTATGAAAAAACAGTAATCACTGATAGTTTAAGCAAAAGCACTCATAATTTCTTTTCTGAAAAAGTAAGCGAACTCTACTTTACCAAAGACAATCAATTTTCTGAAAAAGTTATAGGGTATGAGCTGGCAGGATTTGAGAATCCAAGGTATGAAGTATTTGCGGTAAATGTACAATCACGCTCTTTTTACGATGAGGACTTTGTGATTTTTAATAATCGCTATGCAGGTATTCTATCAGAAAGAGGCACTCGCAATTATAATTACAATATAGCAGGACATGATGAGAATGGTGATTATTTAATAGCGTTTAGTCCAAAAAAGCCTAAAAGAGTTCCTGGCTTAACAGGAACGATGATCCTAGACAAAAATAGCTTAGCTATTAAGGACGTAAAAGTCTTTATTAATGATAAGCTCAACATCATACTCAACCAACAGTATGTATATATTGAGGATCAAGATATGTATTTACCCCTCAAACGCGAGTTGTTTTTAGATAAGGGGAATGAAGAACGTAAGCTATCATTTTTTAAAGGTCGTATTTCTATTGGAACCATAGAAAATGAAATTGTTGAAGATATGGTCACTCGTAAATTCTTAGTTTCTACTACAGAGATGAGTAACCACAGCATAAATGCAACATTTGCGTTTCCTGAGTCTGCGTATGCCATCACATTTGAGCCCGGTGCAAACGAACGTACAGAGGCATTTTGGAAATCTTACCGTACAGAAACCCTCAGCTCTAAGGATAAGCGTAGCTTTTCTGAATTAGAAAAAATTGTCAATGTTGAAAACATTGAGCGACGACTAGGGACTACAAATAATTTTAGCATAGGCTATTTTAGTTTTAATGCATTTGATTTTGACCTCACCTACCCCGTTAAGTTCAATAATTATGAAGGACTTCGATTAGGTTTAGGTGGTGTAACCAATGAAAGCTTTTCTGACCGTTTTCGCATAGAGGGATATGGAGCTTATGGCTTCAAGGATAAGGATTTTAAGTACGGTTTAGGCGCAGGATACCTCATCAAACCTGAAAAAGGTGCTTGGCTCTCAATTACATATAATAGTGATATAGAAGAGGTGGGAAACTATGCATATTTAACAGATAGGAGAGTGTACTCCCTCTTTGAACCGCGTCTTGTAAATATTACCCAATTTTACAAACACCGTACCACCCGATTAAATCTGGAATACAGGATTACTCCTCAAATTCTATCAGAATTACAAGTGGCACATAGAAGATTAGATCAGACTATAGGATATCGGTACAACAACGATGGAACCATCTTGCGTAA
This sequence comes from uncultured Dokdonia sp., assembly GCA_963922345.1. Lineage (GTDB taxonomy): Bacteria > Bacteroidota > Bacteroidia > Flavobacteriales > Flavobacteriaceae > Dokdonia. Next base: position 2,910 of record CAWUIT010000231.1, read on the forward strand.
TTATGACATATCTGAAGTAACCGCCGCTTTTAGATGGAGCCCCAGCAATAAATATCTTAAGACAGCTACGAGCGTTGTGCCTGTTTTTGAAGGTTACCCCATATTTTCTGGCCAGATATCTCAAGCTTTTGACGGCCTAGGTGGAGATTTGAGTTTTACAAAATTGGGGGCTAAAGTTTTTTATAACTTAGAGAGACTCAATAAGTCTAGTACTGAGTTTTTAGTAGAAGGAGACATTGGGTTTGGAGATTTACCACTCTCCCACTTATTTCACGCATACCCTAATGCCCCAACCAAAGAAACCATTTTACAGCGATTTTCTGTAGCTGGAGTAAATAGTTTTGAAACTATGTTTTTTGGTGAGTTTTTCTCCGATAGGCTTTTTACAGCTCAAGTAAAACATAAACTTGCTCCATTTAATATTACTAGAAAATTTAAGCCAGAACTGGTCTTTATAAGTCGTTTTGCTATAGGTAGTATTAGAAATCCAGAAGATCACCTTGATGTTCAATTTGGCTCGCTTGATAAGGGCTATACAGAGAGTGGTTTTGAACTTAATAAATTACTTTTTGGATTCGGTACAAGTCTCACCTATCGCTATGGGGCGTACCACCTCCCTAACTGGGAAGATAATATTGCTTTTAAGTTTACTTTTAATTTAAAACTATAAGTCAGGATTAATTTTTCTGAACTTAGGTTAATTTTTTTTCGCTTTCGCGAAAGCGAACCAACACTACGTTGTAACCACTTATCTAATTACCCGATTATGTACAAGCAAAAGAATATCTTTGCTTGGATTAAAGGATCATCATGGCAAAGTTTTTAAGTAAGGGTTTTTGGGAGTCGGTCGCAAGTTTAATTTTACGTAACCGTCTTTTCATTCTTATCCTTATTGCTGGTTTTACCATCTTTTTAGGGTTCCAGTGGCAACATATGCGCTTCACATATACCGAAGCAAATCTCCTTCCCGATGATCACGAAATAAACCTAGAGTATCAAAATTTTAAAGATTTATTCGGTGAAGAAGGAAATCTCATCGTGCTGGGCACGCAGGATGAACGCCTTTTTACCCCTGAGATACTCACCGCTTGGAATGAACTTTCTGCAAGAATTGCGACCTCTGAGGCAGTGGCCCTATCGCTTTCTTTAAAGGATTTAAAAATTTTAGACAAGCAAGAAGAGCCACAGCGCTTTGATCTTGTCCCCTTTATGGACGATAGCGCTCTTACTACTGAAAGTGCAGCCCAATATCGCAAGTTACTTTTTGAAGATTTACCTTTTTATGAAAATTTAATTTACAATAAGGAGACAGGGACCGTACGATCTGCCATTTATCTAAAAAAGGATTTAATAAATACTCCTGCAAGACGAGACTTTGTTGTAAATGATCTTATTCCCGCCGTAGAAGCTTTTGAAAATAAGTTTCAAATTAAAGTACGCACCAGCGGTATGCCCTATATACGTACCCTGAATGCTCAAAATATTATAGATGAGATAGGCATTTTTGTGGGTGCCGCATTGCTAGTTACTTCCTTCATCTTCTTTTTCTTTTTTAGATCCTATAGAGCGACATTTATTTCTATGATTACAGTAATTATAGGTGTGATGTGGGC
>CAWUIT010000232.1:0-4453 GCA_963922345.1 uncultured Dokdonia sp.
CCCATTACGGGAATACCTGCATTTAAGATACGTTTAATACTCTCCTTTACTTCTTTACCACCTTCAAGTTTAATAGAGTGTCCACCAGATTCTTTCATAATGCGTATAGCAGATCTAAGCGCCTCTTTAGGATCACTTTGGTAACTACCAAAGGGAAGATCTACAACCACGAGAGATCTTGATATAGCTCTCACTACAGAGGATGCGTGATAAATCATCTGGTCCAATGTGATAGGTAAGGTGGTCTCGTGACCCGCCATAACATTAGATGCACTATCGCCAACAAGGATGACGTCAATCCCAGCACCATCTACAATTTTTGCCATGGTATAATCGTACGCAGTGAGCATTGAGATTTTCTCACCTCTGGATTTCATCTCGGTGAGAGATTTAACGGTTACTCTTTTATATTCTTTTTTGGCTGTAGACATTTGGCTATTATTTGTGTTACAAAAGTAGTAAATTAGATACCTATGATTAAATCTTATTGATGCGACTTAAATATCTTTTTCTTCCTATGATTGCCGTATTGCTTTTATTTGCTTTTGTAAAAGCAGATAGACAGCCTTTTAATCAACCCTATCAGGATCTCCAAGGAGAAGAACAAGTAAAAAAAGTAGTAGAACAGTTTTTTGAAGGTTTCCATAAGCAAGATTCTCTGCTAATAAAAAAAGTAGTACATCCTGATGTATTAATGCAGTCTATTGGAAAAGGAGAGGTAGGTGAAGTGGAGTTAAGTAAGCAGGACTTTAGCGGTTTTTTGAAATCAATATGTAGTATTCCTGAAACCACGTTCTTTGAAGAACGAATAGAAAGCTATGAGATTAAAATGGATGGTAAAATGGCAAATGTATGGACTCCCTATTCATTTTATATAAATGGCAGTTTGAGTCATTGCGGTACCAACAGCTTCCAACTTTTTAAGAGAAATGGCGTGTGGAAGATATTTTATATAGTTGATACTCGAGATCGAGAAGATTGTGGAGAGAAGAGAGGCTAATTCTAATGTATCTTATAAATAAGCCTGAATGAAAAATTAAACTCTACACCCCAGCGTAGCCCTTCCTTTCGAGCGCGATTAAAATTTAAAATGAAATCATCGTTAAAGTTTTCAACCCTTGGATTTTCAAGGTTTGAAAAGGAATTATCCTTTGCGCGCGCGCCCAACCCTACAGAAGTTCTCAACGCCCACCTATCTGAAAGATTGGTAAATTCTCCAAAATTGATCAAAAATCCAGATTTACGTCTTTGATAAGTAGCGCTATCATAAGCAATCAAATCTATGGTACCATTACTTGTATTAACAGGTTCAAAATCATTATCTCGCAACGTCTCTTTATGTGAGATAAAAAATACCTCGAGACCTACATAATATTGCGACCAGCGATCATTCCCAAGGTTGTATAGTATTTCTGGGCGGAACTCATATAGAAAGTAATCTTCATTATCTCCCGCATAAGATATCGCATCAAAGCCTATTCCCACGCTTCCTCCTACAGCCCATTTGGAATTGAGAGATTGTGTGTAACCTACGTTCAGTCTTCCTAAGGGATTGGGAAAAAGCCCATTTACGATATCTAGGCTGACATATCTATCAATAGGTAACTTTCTCAAACTATCCCGTCGTTCTCGTTTCTCTAATCGTTTTATTTCTTTCTGGGTTTTTCTTTCCTCTCGAGAATTTTGCGCGTGGGTTGTAAAAGCCAAAAGAAATACTAGAGGTAGCAATACTTTAGATAATACTCTCATAATTTGTGTAGGATTTAAATATAGTAGTTACCATTATAGATAAGTTTCTATTAAAATGGTTGCGTAGGTCTTGTGTATTTAACAATCTGCCATAGCTACGTTTACAGCGAGACCACCTTCTGAGGTCTCCTTATACTTAGTATTCATATCTTGAGCTGTTTGCCACATCGTTTCAATCACCTTATCTAGTGGGACTTTAGCATTTGCTGCGTCTGCATCAAGAGCCATCTCACAGGCATTGATAGCTTTGATTGCTCCCATGGCGTTGCGCTCTATACACGGTATTTGTACTAGACCGCCTATCGGATCACAGGTAAGGCCAAGATGGTGCTCCATCGCAATTTCGGCAGCCATCAATACTTGTTCTGGAGTTCCTCCCATAAGTTCTGTCAAGCCGGCCGCCGCCATAGCACTAGATACTCCAATCTCTGCCTGACAACCACCCATAGCTGCAGAGATGGTAGCTCCTTTCTTAAATAAGCTACCTACCTCTCCAGCAACAAGCAAGAATTTTTTTATGTCTTCAAAATTTGCGTCGTGATTTTCAATAACTAAATAATACATGAGTACTGCAGGAATAACACCTGCGCTCCCATTGGTAGGGGCCGTCACAACTCTACCTAAGGAAGCGTTGACCTCATTTACAGCGAGCGCAAAACAGGATACCCACTTTAAAATTTCGCGAAAGCGCACTTCTTGACCTCTTATCGCTTTAATCCACTCATATTTATTGCTGTAATCTGTATTTTTCTGTAGTCTTAGGTGTGTGTCATAAGCTCTCCTTCTTACTTTAAGACCGCCGGGCAATATACCTTCGGTATGGCAGCCTATATACATAGAGTCTAGCATTACATCCCACACTTGTCTAAAACGATCATTAATTTCATCATCTGTATTGAGATATTGTTCGTTTTCAAGAACGATTTGTGAGATGGTTTTACCTTCTTGTTTACAGAATTTTAAAAGATCTGTAGCTTTCTCCACCGGACGAGGAAAGCACTCGAATTCTATTTTTTTTAATTTGGCTCTTTTTCGTTCCTCTTGGACTACAAAACCTCCTCCTATGGAATAATAGGTTTCTCGTTTCTTTTTACCATCTAGTAACGTGGCTGTAAACCGAATGCCATTAGGGTGAAAGGGTAAAAATTTTCTATTGAAGATAATGTTTGTATCGGGATCAAAATCAAATATGTGCTCCTCATCAAGGGTAAGACGGTGAAACGTATTGATATGATTTACAATCATGGGGATATCGTCAATTGCACAAGTTTGTGGGTCTGCTCCCGTAAGCCCCATAATCACAGCAACGTCTGTTGCGTGACCTTTGCCTGTAAGCGACAGTGATCCATAGAGATCTACTTGAATGGTCACTACATTTGAGAAAGTCTTGGTATCACGTAGTTTTTTTATAAATCGTCTTGCTGCTCTCCAGGGTCCTAATGTGTGAGAACTAGAAGGTCCAACACCTATTTTGAGCATATCAAAAACAGATATAGATTCGATCAATTTATTCATAAACTAAGACGCATTATATAATAAGTTTGGACTTCGGCAATCATATCATAGTTGTGAGTTCCCACTACGGTAAAACCCTGCTTCTCGTAGAAGCTTATCGCTTCGGGATTCTTCTCCCAAACGCCTAGTCAAATGTAGTTTTTTTCTAATAGTCTCGCTTTATTTATAGCAAATTCTACGAGCTTTTTTCCGTGCCCACATCTTAAGTATGGGGTGTCGATATAAATACGTTCAATCTCTAATCCATCTACCTCCTGAAATTCAGTTTGATGCAATCCCACATTTAATTTTAAGTAGCCTAAAATTGTCTGACCTTTCTTTGCAAAATACCAAAACGAATCCTTTACTTTAAGCTCTTTTTCTAAGTGCGCTTTCGCGAAAGCGTACTCATAATATTTTTTTAAGACACCAGGTTTATTTTTAGCTCCGAATGCTGTAGTATAGGTACGAATAGCTAGAGATTGTAAAATTTCAACTTTATCCAGAGTAATTGGGACAATCGTCATATTATTAGGAGACTGGATTTGATGAACCAATGATAAGTAGTAGGATAACAAAACCATTATTAATTGCGTGAAGCCCTATTGACCAGATGAGGTTTTGATTTTTAATTTTGATTAATCCCATCATAAAACCAGAAATTACTCGAGGTATGATCAACGCAATGAGAGAAGCATTAATCATAAAATTATCTACATAATTGTTGATGTGTACTAACCCGAAAATTATTGCGCTTATGATCAATAGCACATAGCGGTATTTATCGAGTATGCCTCGCAATCTATTAGTTTTTTCTTGAGGTATAAGGCCTTTGAGGATTGTAAATAAAGTGAATAGGAGGATGGCGATAAATATCAATTTTACTGTCCAATGTGCATCCACAGGGATAAAGCGATTAATATAAAATATAGGCCAAGAGCAAATCAAGAGTATGATATCAGAGTGACTGGGTCTTATGAGTGTTCTAAACATCATCTCCTCAATAATGGGAGCAAAAATTACAGCAAGAACAAATAATTTAAGAGGATTTTCCTTTAAAAGAGTACGTAAGGCAGATTGCTCATATTCTTGATCAAATATTTCTGGAAGTTGAGATTTTACAATTCCATAAATGACAAAGAATAGTATATACAACCCCCATAAGTAGAGGTAGTATTTAAGAAGGATAGCTACTTTTTTGATTTTGAAT
>CAWUIT010000233.1:0-4451 GCA_963922345.1 uncultured Dokdonia sp.
AAAGGGTTTTACAGACGATGATTTTTATACAGATGCAACCTTAATGAAGATGCTTGTTGCTCAAACCGATCTCAATTTTGATCCAGGCGAAGAGTTTACCTATAGTAATTCTGGATACTGGCTATTAGGTCAGATTGTTGAGAAAGCTTCTGGAATGAATATGGCAGAGTATGCACAGCAAGAGATTTTCAAACCTCTCGGGATGACTAGTACGCACTTTCATAATGACCATACTCTAATCGTAAAAAACAGAGCTTCAGGATATGTACCCAAACTAGATGGCGGTTATAAGATTAGTATGACCACACTAGATATGATAGGTGACGGCGGGATATTTACATCTATAAATGATATAAAAAAATGGGATGATGCTTATTACAACTCCACAGTTCTCAATAAAGAATTTTGGAATACAATGACTACTAATGGGAAACTCAATAATGGTGAGAAGATAGATTATGCCGCTGGTCTTTTTGTAGAAGATTACAAGGGAATCAACCACATTAATCACGGAGGCGCTTTTGTAGGTTTTAGAGCAGAATTATTGCGCTTTCCAGAACAAAAGCTAAGTATTGCGGTCTTTGCAAATCGCGGTGATGCAAATCCTTCTCAAATGGCTTATCAAATAGCTGATATCTTATTAAAAGAAGTCATCCAAGAAGAGACTGCTCTAATAGAAGAAGATAAACCTCAACCCGATTTCAATGTAAAAGAGATCCCACTCTCACAAATGGAAGGGAATTATGAAATAAGACCTGGACTTTCTTTTTCAATAACGGTAAATGCAGATAAGTTAGAAGTAATTCAAAATTGGAATAAATCCAACTACCTCATTGAAAGAACAGCAGGAAATACCTTTGAAATTGCTGGACAAGAAAACCTAAGCTTTACATTCTTAGATGTAGAAAGTGATAATACCCAGACAATGAAGATCATTCAAAATGAAGAAACTTCTATTGCAAAAAGATTTACCCCCCTTGACATAGCCACTATTAATTTTAATGAATACGCAGGTGACTTTTATTCTAAAGAGCTTGATGTAACTTATAAAACCTCAATTAAAGATGACACCTTTTTTATGGCTATTGAAGATCGAAACCCTACAGAAGCAACTATTGCAATCAAAGATCAGTTCTCTACAGAGTTAGGTCTCGTGCGTTTTATAAGATCCAATGGAATTATTAGTGGCTTTGAGCTTGATTCTGGAAGAGTTGTGAAGTTGAAATTTGAGAAGCAATAAAAAAGCTCGCATCTAATCTTTTTTTAAGAATCTTGTAGATGTCTTTTGAAACAGCTACCTCGGGGTAAGCCCGCGAGGTGAGATTTGAAAAATAACTTTTTAATCGCGACCGCGAAGGTCCTTAAATTAATCCTTCTGAAGGTTTAAAATAGGCTTCCCACAACAACATTCCACTCTTTGATCTCCCAAGAGATTACAACACCATTTTCTACGTATGGATCTTTTGAAATAAAGTTTTGAATAACCGCTATGCTATCTACTTTAAAAATGAGAACACCAAGATCTGCTGGATTTTCTGTAGCTCCTCCTAATAGCAAATGACCGCTTTGCACAGCCTCTTTTGCAAGATTAAAGTGATCTGGACGATAGGGTGTCCTTCTCACCAAATAATCATCACAATATTGATATTGAAGAATGTAATATTTCATTTAATCTACGATCATAATTTCCAAAAGTCCGATAGCCGCATCACTTATTCTTGTACCTGGACCGAAGACGGCAGCAGCACCAGCATCAAATAAAAATTGATAATCTTGCTGTGGTATCACTCCACCAACGATCACCATAATGTCTGGTCTCCCAAGTACTTTTAACTCCTCAATCACTTGAGGCACCAATGTTTTATGTCCTGCAGCCAGAGACGATACTCCCAGAATATGTACGTCATTTTCGACTGCTTGTTTGGCCGCTTCCTTTGGGGTTTGAAATAGTGGCCCTATATCTACATCAAAACCAATATCTGCATAGCCAGTTGCGACCACTTTAGCGCCGCGATCGTGGCCGTCTTGACCCATCTTTGCAATCATTATACGAGGACGTCTACCATCTTGCTTAGCAAACTGGTCTGCGAGTTGTTGCGCTTTCGCGAAAGCGGGATCTTGTTTCATCTCTTTACTATATACTCCACTAAAGGATTGGATTTGCGCTTTATGCCTGCCGTATACTTTTTCAAGTGCAGTAGAAATCTCACCGAGGGTAGCTCTTTCTTGTGCGGCTATCACTGCTAGGTGCAGTAAATTTTCACTACCAGACCTAGCCGCTTCGGTAAGCTTATTGAGCGCTTCTTGAACTTTTACAGTATCTCGGGATTCTTTGATGTTTTTTAATCGTTTAAGCTGGCCTTCTCTTACCTTAGAATTGTCTACATCGAGAATATCTAGGTGTTCATCCTCGGTAGGTCTATACTTATTTACCCCGACAATAATATCTTGACCACTATCTATGCGTGCCTGTTTACGAGCCGCCGCTTCTTCAATACGTAATTTTGGAATTCCCGCCTCAATGGCTTTGGTCATCCCCCCCAAGGACTCGACCTCCTCAATGAGCTCCCAAGCTTTATGAGCGATTTCATGAGTAAGTGACTCTACATAATAACTACCAGCCCAAGGATCTACTGTTTTTGTAATATGGGTTTCTTCTTGAAGATAGATTTGGGTATTTCTAGCAATGCGCGCAGAAAAGTCTGTTGGTAATGCAATCGCTTCATCGAGAGCGTTTGTATGTAGACTTTGTGTACCTCCAAAGGCTGCCGCCGCAGCTTCTATAGTAGTTCGCGCTACATTATTAAATGGGTCTTGTTCTGTGAGACTCCAGCCACTAGTCTGGCAATGTGTTCTAAGCGCTAGTGATTTTGGGTTTTGAGGATTGAATTGTTTCACAATCTTAGCCCACAACATACGGGCAGCACGCATCTTTGCGATTTCCATAAAGTGATTCATCCCAATGGCCCAGAAAAAAGACAACCTAGGTGCAAAACTATCAATATCCATACCTGCTGCTAGTCCTGTTTTAATGTACTCTAATCCATCTGCTAGTGTATAAGCTAACTCTATATCGCACGTTGCCCCCGCTTCTTGCATATGATATCCAGAGATAGATATACTGTTGAATTTGGGCATTTTACTCGCTGTATATTCAAAGATATCTGAGATAATTCTCATAGAAGGCGTAGGAGGATAGATGTATGTGTTACGCACCATAAACTCTTTGAGTATATCATTTTGGATCGTACCTGCTAGCTTATCTAAAGACACTCCCTGCTCTTGTGCCGCGACAATGTAAAATGCCATTATAGGTAATACAGCGCCATTCATAGTCATAGATACAGACATCTTATCTAACGGAATCTGATCGAAGAGTATTTTCATATCTTCAACAGAATCAATAGCTACTCCAGCTTTGCCTACATCTCCTTCTACCCGCTCGTGATCACTGTCATACCCTCGATGTGTAGCTAGATCAAATGCTACCGAAAGCCCCTTCTGCCCAGCTGCAAGATTTCTTCTATAAAAAGCATTACTATCTTCGGCAGTAGAAAAACCAGCGTACTGTCGAATGGTCCAAGGTCTGCGCACATACATCGTACTATACGGACCTCTTAAATGTGGAGCAATTCCTGCTACAAAATCGAGATGTTCTAAATGCTGAACATCCTCTTTATCATAGGTTTCTTTAATAGCAATACCCTCTGCTGTTTTAGTTACTGAGGATGCATTCTGAGAAGCAGCCTTAGTCGATGAAGTTATTTTTATATGTTGAATATCCTTTCTACTCATCTTCACCGGTTTCTGAAGTCTCGCTCATTGTGAGATTTTGATAATAAGCATCTAATGCCACATAGATAGCGGTATATCTATCATTTGAAGCTTGTCGACCAAAATTGCGCATACGGCTATTAAATAATTTTGGGTCCATCGTGTTTGTTTCTACAAGTGATCTTATAGTCTGTGATAAATCTTGATCACCCATAGCATCGAGAAGACAAGTCATAGCTGGATGATTGTAATTTAGATTACTTTTTACACCATCAGTACTAAGAATATTTTCATCGCGCAAAGCATCCCTGATTTCTAGCGAATGTTGATCAATAAGTCTCTTATAATCTGCAGTGCCCGAAAAGCCGGTATAGATAAAGCGTCCATAAGCACTGGCAAGCACCATACTTTCAGGATCATACGCTTTCAAAATCATATTTTCAAAATGATACAACGCCTCATTAAGTAAGGGATCTAACGCATCTTGACATAAAATTACCTGCGGTTCATCTGTGTAATTTAATGGTATATCTACAGATGAATCCTTACAAGAGCTCACGATCAAGAGCAATAATGGGAGTACAAAGTTTTTCATTTTAAGATTCTGTTTTAAGTCGTTCTTTTTCTAAACTTTCTGCTAGTCGATGCGGTATTATGGGTTCTATTAAAGTTTTGCG
>CAWUIT010000234.1:0-4448 GCA_963922345.1 uncultured Dokdonia sp.
GTTTTAGGATCGTATTTGTCTACTCGAACGCAATCGAGACCTCAAACGATGATTTCTTTTTTTATTTCTAAAAACACTCTTAAAAAACAGTATACCAGTAATTTATGGCTGGTATACTGTGAATCCTCATTAAAATTAAGGAACTGAAAGCAATTCACAACGGTATATCTTCTGAGATGCGCAGCAGACCGACTCTAAATCCCTATTAAAATTAAGGAACTGCAAACAAATCACAACTACGTACGCAAATAAAACAAAAAATTAACATCCATTTATAAAATTAATTGAACGCATGCCTTTAAAAATAAAATCCAAAACTCCCAGTAACACCGATCTTACGAGCGTCTGGTAAAAAATTATAATTACCCCGAAAGTTGAGATCGATCCTAAAGACTTTGAAAATATTACCTACTCCAATACTGTATTCATAATAAGGTTGATTATTCGGGGCAATATCGGCTGCGGTGATAGGCGTTACTGGCTCGCCTTCTTCAAACAATAAACTCTCAAAAGCTGGTCGATTAAGATCAATATTACCTTGCGAAATGTTCCCAATAATACCTCTCACACTGACAATCTCCCTTAAATTGAGGTTCTTGAGTAATGGGATACGATTAAAGATCCTCCCGCCAAAATTATGTTCTAGCTGTAGAGATGCATACTCATCTGTAGTAAACTCATAAAAATTGAGCTGGCTAAAAGTATTGAAAATTGAAAATAAGGATTGATTTCCTGGAACAGGGCTAAGCAATGCTAGGGGAACATCATCAAAGGTTTTACCTAACTCTGTCGATGCGGTTAATGTACCTATACCACCTATACGAATCGCTTTTCTTGCCGAAAATTGCAGCTTATCATAGGCAAAATCACTATCGAGTGTACCTTCTAGACCTCGCGTATAGCTTGCATAAAAACTAGGAAACCACTCATTAGTCACTCTACGTTCTACACCAAAGCCAGAGGTCTTTTTTCCAGGTTCCCAAATGGTTGTAAAGACAATCTCCGCCTGCTGTAATTGCCCAGTGGTGGTAGTTTGAGTTTCATCTGTAAAATAGTCAAGACTAAATGTGTCTGAGGCAGACTCTAAGGTGCGCAATGAGAAGTCTGTGCGTAATTTTAGATTAGGTACAATCTCTACTTCGGCCGCTATGTTTGCAAGCTTTATCGAGGTTAGTTTATCATTTACCGCAGTATTTACAAGAGAGGAAGAGGCTAAGTTCCTACCTAATACATCTCGTGAGGTCGTAAGGCTTGCCCCTATTTGCTCGACATCCTGACGGTAACCTCCAGAGATTATAAACCTGCTGCGTTTATCTAGTAGCCATTTTCCTGAAATTCCAAATTTTCCTTTCTTATCCTTAAAACCGTAGGCCAGAAAGCCCTCTAATCTCCAGGGGTCGTTTTGAGAAAAATAAGTTCTACCACCTGTACGTATGCGTAGTCCCTCTACTTCATTAAAACCAAATGTGGAAAATATAGGACCGTAGTCAAAATTTAAACTAGGTATCTCATAGTAACCCGAGGCTAGAATAGAACCTAGATTATAGAGGTTTCTAAATTTTTTCACCGTTTTAAGGGTGTCTAGCATTTTATAAACTCCCAGCTCATCTTTGCTTAGTTTTTCCTTTCTATTCTCCTCCCAAAATTGATCACTCCTATTATAAACATCCTTATCATAGTTATATACCTGTCTATCATAAAAATCCTTTTCCTTTTGATTATCAAAAATGTGATTATCATAAAGGGTTGTGCGTTTCCCATACATACCTCGAGACTCTTCTTTTTCTCGTAGGGCAAAGTCAGACAAGAAGTAGTCTCTTGACAAGAGAAATGTTGAATCATTTACAATATCAAACTCTTGCTCCATGTAAATCTCTTTTACCCAATTTACGTTTGCACTTTTTGACAATTGCATATTGATTTCCTTAATGGCCCACGTGGAGTCATTAACCCAAAAATCTCCTTTAAAGGTAAGTTCGTTTTTACGGCGTGGGTAATAAATAATATTATAACACCACTTATTCTCTATGTAAGCACTATCTGCTAGAACATAATTGTATGTCTGGATTCCCGTTCTTGATATTGGGCTTGTAAAACTCTTATCAAAAAACTGAAGGTAATTATCATAGATATCATAATCACTATATAGGCTTTTTACAAATCCTATTATGGTTTGATTTTCACTAAAACCACTATTTCTGTTACCCTCCAATATCTCCTTTTCTTTATTGAGCACGTTATCCCCGTACACTTTTGAGTAGGCTTCATTAATAAAAATAGGGAGGTAGGTTTTACCTGTAATACGGCTTGTATCTGTCTGTTCAAATATGAACTCCATTCCATCAAAAATGCGGCTGTTTATGAGTGCGCTATCTATAGTATTAAGGTCAAACTCTAGTTTTTCATACTTATCATATGCATATTGATTGTACTGCTGCAATCCGTTTTGACGTTTATTTTCCCAAATTTTTCGTAGGATATCGATAGCAGGATTGTTCTTCTTATCTGTTTTACCGGTAAATATGACCACTTCCTTCAGGGTTCCTTCTTCCTCTTCGAGGGTCATCTTGATGTCATAGGTCACCCGCTTTTCTAGATCAAGGATTTTATTTGAAAAACCTATAAAGGAAAAGCGCACTTGTTCCCAGTTTGCATCAGACTCTAGGTAAAAGCGTCCATTTTCGTTTGTAATGGTTCCTTCGTTAGAACCTACAAAGATGACATTTACAAAAGGTAAGCCATTACCATCGGCGTCAAAAACCTCACCGCTTATCTTGGTTTGCCCGTATACTGCAGAAACCATAAGCAATGCTGTAAGGACTGCAAAAAGAATGTTTTTCATTCTACTCTATCTGTGAGAAAGTCTATCATAATGTGTCAGACCTCATCGATTTATCATTGTTTTTAAAGATGATTTGACATCAGGCACATCACAACCTTACAATTCTAACTGTTTTTAACTAAAAAATCCCTTCCGAAAATGAAAGGGATCAAATATAGTTCCGCTTTCGCGAAAGCGTTATTTATATAATACCTTTTTTACAGCCTTTATTACATCATCACTATTAGGTAACCACTCTTTGAGCAATACTGGTGAATAAGGTGCTGGTGTATCTGCTGTATTTAAACGTTGGATAGGAGCATCGAGGTAATCAAAACAATGCTCTTGAACTTGATAACATATTTCTGTAGAAACATTTCCAAAGGGCCAAGCCTCCTCTAGAACAACGAGTCTATTAGTTTTTTTAACCGAGTCAAAAATAGCTTGCTTATCCATAGGTCTTACTGTACGTAAATCTATGATCTCACAAGATATCCCTTCTTCTGCAAGTTGGTCTGCCGCTTTATATGCTTCTTTTATTATTTTTCCAAAGGATACGATAGTAACATCAGATCCCTCTCTTTTTACATCTGCAACGCCTATTGGTAAAATGTATTCACCTTCTGGCACTTCTCCCTTATCACCATACATTTGCTCAGACTCCATAAAGATTATAGGATCATTATCACGTATAGCAGCTTTAAGCAATCCTTTTGCGTCATAAGGATTTGAAGGTACAATCACCTTAAGACCAGGCGTGTTTGCAAACCAGTTTTCAAATGCTTGTGAGTGTGTAGCGCCTAGCTGTCCTGCAGATGCAGTAGGCCCTCTAAAGACTATAGGACAAGGAAACTGCCCTCCAGACATTTGTCTAATTTTGGCAGCGTTGTTTATTATTTGATCAATTCCAACTAGTGAGAAGTTAAATGTCATATACTCGATAATTGGGCGACAACCGGTCATTGTACTTCCTACACCTATACCTCCAAAGCCTAGCTCTGCAATGGGAGTATCAATCACACGATCTGCTCCAAACTCATCTAGCATTCCTTTTGAAGCTTTGTACGCCCCATTATATTCTGCTACTTCTTCACCCATTAAATATACAGACTCATCACGACGCATCTCTTCGCTCATTGCCTCGCAAATAGCTTCTCTAAACTGGATTGTTCTCATTAAAATGTGTTATTAATTCAGGGTTACAAAAGTAAGCATTTTGAAAACCTCAAAAAATCAGTTTTTTACAAAATTTTACTATGCACGCACAGTAAATTCCACTTTTTTAGTTTATTTTTGTTACGAAAACGAAATAGTTGGGTTACGCTTTCGCGAAAGCGTACCTTTATATCCATAAAAATTACAATTCTATGAAAATATTAGTGTGCATAAGTCACGTACCTGATACGACTTCAAAAATTAACTTCACAGATGGAAATACCAAATTTGACACCAATGGGGTTCAATTTGTAATTAATCCTAATGATGAATTTGGGTTAACACGCGCTATGTGGTTTAAAGAGAAGCAAGGTGCATCTGTTGATGTTGTAAATGTAGGTGGTGCAGAAACAGAGCCTACATTACGTAAGGCCCTAGCAATTGGAGCAGATACTGCTATTAGAGTAAATAC
>CAWUIT010000235.1:0-4437 GCA_963922345.1 uncultured Dokdonia sp.
CCAGCGCTTTTTGAGAGCCATATATTTTGGTAATATCATTTACAACGATGGACATGTGCTTTCCTTTTTACTATTCAAATTTAGGAATTCTAGTTTGCTTACGCATTAAAATAGGAAGAGAGCTGTAAAAGATATAGAGGGAGATTATCGCTTTCGCGAAAGCGTACCCAGAAAACTATGAATTTCTCAGAAAATGATGATTATAAAAATTATTTCATAAAACGCATCTATATAATTGCTCAGATAGATATTTTTTCTAATTTAGCCCCGTAACACTTCATAATGTTAAACAAAGTTTATTATTGGAACAATTTCTTTTATTTCTTCTTTTTTAAGAAGAGATCAGGATTTGTATGGAGGTAATAAATAATACTCAACACAAAATAAAGTCCTGATAATTTTTTATCAGGACTTTTTTATTAGAGGTATATGAAAGTAGCAGTACAAGGCGTAAAAGGATCATTTCATCACAAGGTGGCTCAAGAGTTTTTTGGGACGGACATAGCTATTCTGGAATGTATGTCATTCCCTAAGCTGGTGGACGCACTTATGGCCGCAGAGGTAGAAAATGCCGTGATGGCCATCGAAAATTCTATCGCTGGAGCCATATTACCTAATTACGCGTTGTTAGATCAGTATAATATAACCATCGAAGGGGAATTTTACCTTGATATTGAGCATAACCTTATGGCTTTAGCAGGTCAAAGCCTATCTGATATCACAGAGGTGTGGTCGCATCCTATGGCTATTTTACAATGCCGTGAGTTTTTTAGAGCATATCCAGATATAAAATTGGTAGAAGATACAGACACTGCGGGAGCCGCAAAAAAAATTAAGGACAATCAGCTTGAAGGTGTTGCTGCTATCGCGAGTTCTAGTGCCGCAAATATCTATGATCTTACCATTTTAAAATCTTCCATACAGACTATAGATGCAAATGCAACCCGATTTTTTATCTTAAGTAATACTTCAAAACAAAATCAGGATACTATAAACAAGGCTTCTCTACGATTTACGACAGACCACAAAAGAGGAAGTCTCGCTACCATCTTAAACGTGTTAAGTGATTGCAAGATGAACCTAACAAAAATACAATCGATGCCCATTATTGAGAAGCCTTGGGAGTATGCATTTTTTGTGGATGTGACTTTTGAAGATGTGGCAAATTTTGACAAAGCACAAAGCCTTCTGCGCATTATGTCTGGCGACTTTAAAGTACTAGGCGCTTACAAAAATCAAAAAGTATGATCCAGCCAGCAAACAGACTCCAAGAAACCACAGAGTACTATTTCTCTCGTAAGCTCAAAGAAGTTCGAGGGCTTATCGCACAGGGACACCCCGTGATTAATATGGGAATAGGAAGTCCGGATATGCCAGCTCCACCCGCGGCTGTGAGTGCTATGCTTAAGGGCCTGCACGATAGTGTAGCGCATCAATATCAAAGTTATACGGGTATTCCAGCGTTACGTAAGGCGATGGCGCAGTTTTACTCAAATCACTATCAAGTAAACGTAAATCCTGACACAGAGATTTTACCACTTATGGGATCTAAGGAGGGCATCATGCACATATCTATGGCTTTCTTAAATCCTGGTGATGAAGTGCTCTTTCCCAACCCCGGCTACCCCAGCTATGCAGCAGTGACAAAATTGGTGGAGGCAGAGGCACGTCCATATGAACTTTCTGAGAACACTGGCTGGTTACCAGACCTCAAAACTTTAGCAAAACAAGATCTTTCTAAGGTAAAATTAATGTGGGTTAATTACCCTCATATGCCCACAGGAACTAAGGTGCCCGATGGTTTCTTTGAGGAGTTGATTTCATTTGCAAAGGAACACGCAATTTTAGTGGTTAACGATAACCCCTATAGCTTCATTCTTAATGATACACCAGAATCATTACTTGCTGTACCAGGAGCAAAAGAAGTAGCGCTAGAACTTAATAGCTTGAGCAAGACCTTCAATATGGCAGGCTGGCGTGTGGGAATGGTGCTAGGAAGTGAAGTGAATATTAATCATATTTTACGTGTGAAGTCTAACATGGATAGCGGGATGTTTTACGGTATTCAAAAAGGGGCTATTGCAGCACTCGGGTTGGGTAGTGACTGGTTTGAGCATATTAATGATATTTATGATAGACGGCGTAAGCTTATATTCCAACTGGTAGACAAGCTTAAGTGTACTTATGATCGTGAGGCTGTTGGTCTTTTTGTATGGGCAAAGCTTCCAGAAGGAGTAGAGGCGGAGGCTTTTATAGATAAGCTCCTTATTGATAAACATATATTTATAACGCCAGGTACCATTTTTGGAAGTCAAGGGGCTGGATACATACGGTTTAGTCTTTGTGTGAAGGAAGAAGAAATTAAGGAAGCAATTACGCGATTGGAATAGAACACGTGTGACATAATTAAGAAATAAGAACAGTTGAAAAATAAAAATCGGTAGTTAAATACAAGGGAATGCGTATTGTAAGATTTTGATTAGTAGGTAGTTAATTAAGTGATTCGTTAAATGAAAAACATATATGTCATAGGGGTAGGACTCATAGGAGGGTCTTTTGCACGAGATTTGCGCGAGCAATTACCAGAGGCTATCCTGTATGGGATTGATAGTAGTGAGCAACATCTCGATCAGGCGATCTCACTGGGACTTATAGATCACAAAGCAATACTCACAGATGTTGCACAGGCAGATCTTGTGGTACTTGCTATTCCTGTGGATGTGGCTATCGGTGTATTGCCAGAAGTTCTTACTTATATTGCAGATACAACAGTGGTTATTGACATGGGGTCTACCAAGCAGGCTATTTGTGAGGTTGTAAGAGATCATCCTAAGCGTAGAAATTTTCTTGCTTGTCATCCCATTGCAGGGACAGAATTTTCGGGACCACAAGCAGCCATAAAAGGCTTGTATGAGGGTAAGACCAATATTATATGTGAGGTAGAAAAAACCGCATTTAAACTACAAGAACAGGTGCTAGAATTGTTCAAAAATATGGGAATGCGCATACGCTATATGGATCCTATATCGCACGATAAGCACATAGCTTACATGAGTCATTTGTCACACATAAGTGCTTTTATGCTGGGTAAAACTGTCATAGAAAAGGAAAAAAATGAACGTGATATCTTTGATATGGCGGGAAGTGGTTTTGCCTCTACCGTGCGTCTTGCAAAGAGTAACCCAGTTACTTGGACGTCCATTTTTAAGCAAAACAAAGAGAATGTTTTAGAAACGCTAGATGAGTACATTGAAAATCTTACAGCATTCAGATCATTATTACAGAGTGATAATTATCAAGGAGTACACGATGAGATGGAAAATACCAATCACTTAAAGGAAATATTAAACGGAATAAAATAGTTTTACGCTTTCGCGAAAGCGCAATATCAAAAGCCCGAAGCGGCACAAATTGAATACATATGGAAAATAAAAAAGAACTTAGAAATTGGTTAGACGCTTTTGGCCTTGATCACCCACTCGTGATAGCAGGACCTTGTAGCGCAGAGACAGAAGCGCAAGTGCTTAAAATTGCGCATCAACTTAAAGATACAGATGCGACCGTACTGCGCGCCGGTATCTGGAAGCCTAGAACGCGCCCTGGTAACTTTGAAGGGGTAGGCGCACTAGGTCTTAAGTGGTTACAGAAAGCAAAGGAAGAAACGGGAATGCTTACCACCACAGAAGTAGCAAACGCAAACCACGTAGATCTTGCCTTAAAAGCAGATATCGATATCTTATGGATAGGAGCCCGTACCACAGTATCTCCTTTTATTGTGCAGGAAATTGCTGAGGCGCTTAAAGGGACAGACAAAACTGTTTTAATTAAAAATCCAGTAAACCCAGACCTTGCGCTGTGGTTAGGAGCTGTTGAGCGTTTCTACACGCAGGATATTAAAAACTTAGGGGTAATTCACAGAGGTTTTTCTACTTATGAAAAAACGAGATATAGAAATAATCCAGAGTGGCAAATTGCAGTAGATTTACAAAGTAAGTTTCCAGATTTACCGCTTATTTTAGATCCATCACACATTGCGGGTCGTCGTGATATTATTTTTGATTTATGCCAGACTGGACTCGACCTAAATTATGACGGTCTTATGGTAGAAACACATTACGATCCTGACAACGCGTGGAGTGATGCCGCACAGCAAATCACACCAGCGACCTTAGTCCAGATGATGATTGATCTTAAAATACGTAAGGAGGAAGGAAAAGATGCCGAGTTTACAAACAAGCTTAATACCCTACGTACTCAGATAGATGTGGTAGATCACCAGCTTATTGAGAGCCTTGGAAAACGTATGAAGATTGCAGATAATATCGGAGCTTTAAAAAAGGAAAACAACGTTGCCATCTTACAAAACAAAAGGTGGAACGAGATTCTCGGTAAAATGATCTTAGAAGGAGAGCAAAATAATTTGAGTGAAGAATTTAT
>CAWUIT010000236.1:0-4416 GCA_963922345.1 uncultured Dokdonia sp.
ATTAGAATAAGCAAGATCTACGGAGCCACAAACGATATCTTTACAGATAATGGAGACACGACCTCAAATTTTACTACATCAGATTGGGGTACTACTTCTGCTACCTTTGTATCTCCATCCTCATCTATAACAGACTCTCCATCCGGAAACTATTCGAATAATGAAAATAGCACTATCGTCTTATTAGACCCTATTGATCTTACTGATGCAATAGCGGCGCAAGTTACATTTTATGCAAGGTGGGATATTGAAGATTCGTGGGATTATGTACAATTTGAGATATCTACCGATGATGGCGCTACTTGGAATGCTCAATGCGGGAATTTTACCACCGTTGGTACTAATATTCAGCCTCAAGGGGAACCTTTGTATGATGGCATCCAGAATGACTGGGTTTTTGAAGAAATAAATTTAAGTGACTACTTGGGGAGTAGTATTTTAGCTCGTTTTAAACTAATTACAGATAGCGAGGTGACCAGAGACGGGTTTTATTTTGATGATTTAAAATTCAATAGTATCTCTAACGATCCGCTCAATGTTCAGAATATTGATTTTAAAAATAGCTTTGACATATTCCCTAATCCAGTAGCAGATCAATTAACTATAAAGACAGCTAGTAGAGATTATAAGACCACCGTGTATTCAATTTTGGGTCAAGAGATTATGGCAACGCGTAATGCTTCTGGCACTTCTTATATCAATTTTACAGAATTGTCAGAAGGAATTTATTTTTTAAGGCTAGAAAATGACAGATTTAATACCACCTTTAAAATAATTAAGCAATAAGATATAAACGCAGTCTAAAGAAAATCAAAGGGATATCTCATAATATTGAGATATCCCTTTTCATTTTGTGAATATCGTAATAAAAAGAGTTGAATTTTTCCTATTTTGTAACACTATTTAAAAGACACTTATGGAAGTAACTAGACTTTTTGATTTCCCTTACCACCAGCTGGAAGCTAATAACCTACCTGATGCCTTATGTACTAAGGTAAATGGTACTTGGATAAAAACATCAACACAAGAGTACATTGACAAAGCAAATGCCTTTAGTCGTGGTTTATTGCGATTAGGCGTAAAACCAAATGATAAAATTGCGGTCATCTCGATGACTAATCGCACCGAGTGGCATATCTGTGATGTAGGAATTCTCCAAATTGGAGCTCAAAACGTACCAATGTACCCAACCATTTCTGCTGAGGATTATGCGTATGTCTTAAATCATTCTGAAAGTAAGTATGTATTTGTCTCGTGTAAAGAGACGTTAGCAAAAGTGATGGAAGCAAAAGACAAAGTGCCTTCGTTATTAGGTGTATATTCATTTGATTCAATTGCCGACTGTGATAATTGGTCTGCAGTTCTTGAAAGCGGTGCAGATACAAGTAATCAATCCGAAGTAGACGCACTCAAAGACGCAGTGCAGACTGATGATCTAGCAACCCTCATTTATACCTCTGGAACCACGGGTAAGCCTAAGGGTGTTATGCTATCTCATAGAAACATAGTAAGTAATGCAATAGCAAGTACTAAACGTGTCCCTACGGCTGGAGAAGGAATTAAAGCATTGAGCTTCTTACCTATATGCCATATCTATGAGCGTATGATTACGTATCTCTATCAATACAATAGCGTAGCGATATATTTTGCAGAGTCCTTAGAAACAATATCAGATAATTTAAAAGAAGTAAAACCGGAGATTATGACAGCGGTACCTCGCCTGCTAGAGAAGGTGTACGACAAGATTATAGCAAAAGGAGCTGATCTTACTGGTATTAAGAAAAAATTATTCTTCTGGGCGGTAGATGTTGGCTTAGAATATGAGCCTTATGGAAAAAACGGATGGTTCTACGAGCAAAAGTTAAAAGTCGCCCGTAAATTAATATTTTCAAAATGGCAAGAAGCATTAGGAGGTAATCTCAAAGTAATCGCATCTGGTAGTGCGGCACTACAACCTCGATTAGCAAGGATATATAATGCTGCCGAAATGGGTGTTATGGAAGGGTATGGACTCACAGAAACATCACCCGTTTGCTCTGTAAATGATATGCGCAATGGAGGTTTCAGAATCGGAACTGTAGGTAAATTGATCGATGGCGTAGAGGTAAAAATTGCAGAAGATGGAGAGATTCTAGTGAAAGGACCTAATGTGATGTTAGGTTACTATAAGGATAAGGAAAAAACTGATGAAGTCTTGAAGAATGGATACTTCCATACAGGCGATATTGGACATATAGATCAAGATGGTTTTCTCAAGATTACAGATCGTAAAAAGGAAATGTTCAAAACATCTGGTGGGAAGTATGTGGCTCCACAACTTTTAGAAAACAGATTCAAGCAATCTCGTTTTATAGAACAGATAATGGTCATAGGTGAAGGACAGAAAATGCCAGCGGCCTTAATACAACCTAATTTTGAATTCCTTGAAGAATGGGCAAATAAAAAGGATATCGCTTTCACAAAAACAGATGATCTTCTCAAAAATGAAAGAGTTTTAGACCGCTTCCAAAAAGAAATAGATCAAGCAAATGAGACTTTTGCAAAGTGGGAAAAGATTAAAGCCTTTAGACTCACTCCAGATATGTGGACGGTAGAAGGTACACACCTCACTCCTACTATGAAGCTCAAACGTAAAATCATAAAAGAGATTTATATTGACCTCTACAATGATATATACGAGATCAAGTAAGAATAAAAAAAGGCTGCGATTGCAGCCTTTTTTATTTCCCTATTTGATAGCTATAAAAAATCATTATCTCTCTTATAAAAAATAGACTTAGTACGCTTTCGCGAAAGCGTAACTCCAATAATCATTATACTAAGATTAACAATCTCTTATAGTATATCAACCTTTTCAGTTAGGCGTTAAAACGGTAAATTTGTGGCTTTGAAAAAATGTATGACAGACCACGAAGAACGCATTGAAGTTTATGGAGCTCGCGCCCATAATTTAAAGAATATAGACGTTATGATTCCGCGAGAAAAACTCGTGGTAATAACCGGACTTTCTGGAAGTGGTAAAAGTTCACTAGCCTTTGATACTATCTATGCAGAGGGACAACGCAGATATATTGAAACATTTTCTGCCTATGCTAGACAATTTTTAGGTGGTCTAGAACGCCCAGACGTCGATCAGATTTTAGGGTTGTCACCAGTAATTGCTATCGAGCAAAAGACAACTAGCAAAAGCCCGCGATCTACCGTAGGGACTATTACAGAGATTTATGACTTTTTGAGATTGCTATATGCCCGTGCTGCAGACGCTTACTCCTATAACACAGGAGAAAAAATGGTAAGCTACAGTGATGAGCAAATTCAAGAATTAATTATAGAGAGTTATAAAGGTAAGCGCATTAATATACTCGCACCTACGATTAGATCTCGTAAAGGACACTATAGAGAGCTATTTGAACAAATAGCAAAGCAAGGTTTTGTAAAAGCGCGCATAGACGGTGAAGTTAAGGACATCGTAAAAGGAATGAAAGTAGATCGTTACAAGGTACACGACATTGAGATTGTAATCGATCGTATGCTTGTAAAGAAGGATGACGATAAACGCTTACGCGAAAGCATAAACACAGCGATGTATCACGGTGATGATGTGTTGATGGTACTAGACCAAGATACAAATGAAGTACGTTATTTTAGCCGTAATTTAATGTGCCCTTCATCTGGAATCTCTTATCCGAATCCAGAACCGAATAACTTCTCTTTTAACTCTCCAAAAGGTGCTTGTCCTAATTGCAATGGTATAGGCGAGCTCTATGAAGTTAATCCTAAGAAGATAATTCCTGATCCTAAGAAATCTATTAATGCAGGAGGCTTGGATCCTCACGGACCCAAAAAAAACAATTGGATTTTCAAACAACTACAACTTATTGCAGATCGGTTTGAATTCAAACTCACAGATCCTATTGAAAAAATTCCAGCAGAAGCGATGGAATTTATATTATATGGAGGTAATGAAAAATTTTCGGTATCCTCAAAACAGTTAGGAGTTACTAGAAATTATAAAATTGACTTTGAAGGGGTTGCGAGTTTTATAGAAAATACTTTTAAGGATAGTGAGTCTACCTCATTAGTGCGATGGGCAAAAGGATATATGGATAAAGTTGCTTGTCCCGCTTGTGAAGGATCAAGATTGCGCAAAGAGTCATTATACTTTAAAGTAGATGATAAAAGTATAGCAGATCTCGCAGCGATGGATATTCTGGAATTGCAGCAGTGGTTCAAGGATATTGATAAGCGATTGTCATCTAAGCAATTGCAAATAGGCTCGGAGATTGTTAAAGAGATTAATTCAAGAATCCAATTTCTTGTAGATGTTGGTCTTACTTATTTGAACCTTAATAGAAGTTCTAAATCACTTTCTGGTGGTGAAGCACAACGTATTAGACTAGCTACTCAGATAGGGTC
>CAWUIT010000237.1:0-4412 GCA_963922345.1 uncultured Dokdonia sp.
ATAAATATGTGCACTTTAGGTCAATGCCAGATTATGACAAGAGCGTTGTGTGGGCGATGAATAAAGAAGATATTTACATCGGTATTAAAGGTTTACTCAATGGAAATTTGAATCCTGTGCCAGTCACAAAAAAGTGGTTTGGTATCGTAAACAAGTCAGAGCATCCTGAGAAGGCAAGTGAGCGCATATGGCAAGGGATTAATGAGATACTAGCCTAGATGCTCTTTAACTCAATTGCATATCTAATTTTTTTACCATTAGTTTTTTGTATCTATTGGTTTTTTTTAAAAAAATATCTCAGAGCTCAAAATGTATTTCTTCTCCTCGTGAGTTATCTCTTTTACGGCTGGTGGGACTGGCGTTTTCTTTCTCTTATAGCTTTTAGTACACTCGTAGATTTTTCAATTGGAGCGGCGCTTGATAAACAAGAAATTAAAATCAAGCGCAAATGGTTAGTAGGTATTTCGCTTATTGTCAACTTGGGTTTGCTGGGATATTTTAAATATTATAATTTCTTTATTGATAGTTGGGTAGATGCTTTTGCTAGTATTGATATCGCGATGCATAGAAGTACTCTTCAAATTGTTTTACCTGTTGGAATATCATTTTACACATTCCAGACCTTGAGTTATACCATTGATGTATATCGTAAGAAATTAAAGCCCACTAGAAATTTTATAAATTTTGCGGCCTATGTAGCATTTTTTCCACAATTAGTTGCTGGACCTATTGAAAGGGCGACTAATTTACTTCCTCAATTTGCTAAGGAGCGAGAGTTTCAAGAGGATCGAGCTATTTCTGGTGTGAACCTAATTCTCTGGGGTCTTTTCCAGAAAATGGTCATTGCAGATAGTTGTGCTCTGTATGTGAATGCCATATTTGACAATTATCAAGAGATGAACTCTTTAAGCTTGTTTTTGGGTGCTTTTTATTTTGCATTTCAGATCTATGGAGATTTTGCAGGATATTCAAACATAGCAATAGGTTCTGCTCGACTTCTTGGGTTTGATCTTATGCGTAATTTTAATTATCCCTATTTTTCAAGGGATGTTGCAGAGTTCTGGAGAAGATGGCATATCTCCCTTTCTACCTGGTTTAGAGATTACTTATATATACCCTTAGGAGGTTCAAGAGGAGCGCGATGGGAAAAATTGCGCAATGTTATGATTATATTTTTAGTAAGCGGCTTCTGGCACGGGGCAAACTGGACGTTCATTATCTGGGGAGCACTTCACGCAGCATTTTTTATTCCGCTATTTTTACTTAATTCTAACAGGAAAAATTTGAATCAGGTTGCTGTGAACAGGACATTGCCTAGACTTATAGAGTTTTTACAGATGCTTGTGACTTTTGCTATGGTTTGTGTAGCTTGGATATTTTTTAGAGCAGAGAGTGTTAGTATGGCTGTAGGGTATTTGGATAAGTTATTCTCAAACGTTGCTTTTACTGTAGAGTATTTAAATATTGAACGTTATAATATAGAAATGCTTCTCATTATTGCGATTTTCATTGCGTTAGAGTGGTTTAATAGAACTCAGGAACATCCTTTTACTGGTAGCTGGAAGTGGTTTAATATTTCTGCTGTTATTTTAATGTTGCTCACATTAGGTGTTTATTCTAATCATCAAGATTTTATTTATTTTCAATTTTAAATGCGGCGATTTCTAAGACATATTCTATTAATTGGAATTCTCATTGCGGGACTTTCTATGCTATTAGATTATGCGTATACAAGAGCTTTTTATAATGATACTCCCCGCAATAAAGTGCAACTTGCAGCACAGCTAGAAAACGAAAATATCGATTTTATATTTTTAGGTAGCTCACGTGTTGAGAATCATATTGATTGTGATATAGTCAGGAAGTTAACAGGCAAAAGTTGTTTAAACCTTGGCTTTCAAGGGGGGCGTATAAAAGATTATAGAGTACTGGCATCTATTTTAAAGGAGAATAATATAACCTTTGAGAAGCTATTATTACAGGTAGATTATAGTTATAATTTTGATAACTATTCTCCAATTTTCTTAGCGCAACTGGCTCCCTTTATTACGAGAGATAATTTTCCTGAGTATCTAAAAAAGGATTTGCCTAGATCGTTTAATAATGGAATACCCTTTCTACGGTATGCATCCAATGAAAAGATGATAGGAATAAGAGAAGTGACATCACAATTTTTAAAACGAGAGATAGCGTTTGATCTATCTAATGGATTTTCACCATTGGAGGGCTCTGGAAAATCAGTAAGTGGACATTTTCCCGATCAATTAAAATACCCAAATGAAGCTCTGGAAAATATCACAAATCTCTTTTCTGAAAAGGTAATTTTATTCACAGCTCCCTATTGTAAAATTGCAGTAAATCGAGATTCCTTTATGCAGAGCTTGGTTACAATGTATCCTAACGTCTATAATTTTATTGATATTTTTGATACTCAGGAAAGGTATCTATATGATTGTGGTCATCTTAATGCCCAAGGTGCAGAAAAGTTTACAGAAATACTCACCAATGAAATTCTAATTAACTAATGCATATTGCCTATCTCACTCCTGAATATCCCCATCCTGCTCTAGGAAATTCTGGTGGTATGGGTACTAGTATTAAAAATCTTGTACAAGCTATTGTTCAAGAAGGACACCAGGTAACGCTATTTATTTATGGTCAAAATGAGGATAAAGTTTTTAGTGAGAATTTAATTACTTTCCACTTAATTAAGCAACGTAGTTATTTGTTTGGTGGTTTTTACTTTTATAGAAAATACATTGCATCATATATAAATAATAACATACGAGGTGTAGACCTTATTGAAGCGCCAGATTGGACAGGGATAACTGCTTTTATGCATTTGAAGAGACCGTTGGTCATACGTTTTCACGGAAGTGATACCTATTTCTGTCATGTCGAAAAGAGAAAGCAAAAATTTAAAAATGCATTTTTTGAAAGCCAAGCCGTTAAGAGGGCTAGGGCTTTTATCGCACCTACTCACTATGCGGGAGAAGTAAGTATGAAGTTGTTTAATCTACCTTTAGACAAGCTTAGCATTATTCCTTATGGTTTAGAGTTAGAGAATTTTAATAATGAAGCACCTGAGTCTTACAGTAAATATCAGCTACTCAATATCGGAACCTTAATACGAAAGAAGGGCGTTTTTCAACTTGTAAAGATTTTCAATGACGTTATTGAGTTTTTTCCAGAAGCAGAATTGTTATTTATAGGAGCAGACAGTCCCGATGTTCAAACTGGGAACCCTTCAACTTGGGAATTAATGCACGATATTACGAGTGCAAAAGCTCGAGCAAAATGTCACTATCATGGTAAAATACCCTATGATCAAGTACAGCGTCACATAAAAGAGGCTCATATTTGCGTTTTTCCATCGCTAGCAGAGACTCTCGGAATGGTTACGATAGAAGCTATGGCCCTTAAAAAGGTTGTTGTCAATACAAATTTAGGATGGGCTCAAGACTTAATTGATGATGATATTAATGGTTTTATGTATCATCCAGATGATACTGCTGCGTATGTAAAGAAAATTACGGAGCTGTTTGAAAACCCTGAACTTATTCAGAGCGTTGGTAACAATGCACGTCTTAAGATTGAAAAGAGTTTTGATATTAAGAAAAAAGTAGCCGAAAATCTAGAATTTTACAAGACCGTTATCCAATGAAAATATTAGTCCATAACGGTCATAAAGTAGTACGAGTTCTTGAGGAATCAAGAGATGAGGTTAATTTTCCAATAGAGCAAACTTCCATCTCAAGAAATCTTGTGGATGTAGCCAAGGCGTTTCCTGATGAACTTATTCTCTGGTGTTTTGACGGGGCACTATCTAATCTAGACCTTAGTCAGCTGGGTAGTGTATTCCATCACAAGAGTGTGATTGCGAGCTATACTACGCAACAATCTCTGTTTTTGCCAGAGCAGTTAGGATATATAGACAGGACATTTTTTTTGAAAATAAATAAAAAAGTACGCTATCCTACCTGGGTAATGAGTAGTACAGTAGGAGGGGTACATGCCTCAGTATTTAATACCATAGGTGACGACCTTCAAGTTGCTTCGGACTTTGAGTACTTTTTAAATTCTCTTGCTAAATTAGGTATGGATCACGGCCTCTTTTGTTACTCTGAGCCAAGACTATTTAAAGGGTCGCCATCTAACATTTCTCAAAATAGAAAAACATCAGAGTTTCAATTATTTCAATTTGTAAGGCAACACTATAAATGGGTATGGGTCTTCTTTTTACTGTATTGTTATCTTATTTATGAGAAGCGCTTCGTTATAGTACCTTTCTTGTATAGCTTGAGATTCAGTAAATTAAAGCCTTATAGGTCATTAGGAAATATACAGATTCAATCAATAAAAGATGTTTTAAAGAATAGGGAGGTAGATGTAATTATTCCAACTATCGGGAG